>JALXDB010000342.1 GCA_026990615.1 Spirochaetota bacterium | reverse complement strand
AATGTCGTGAATTCTCTTTACATCTTTCATGATAATCTCCTACCCGCCCTACACTAATTTAGAAACAAGTAGGTGTCTCACTTACATTGACACAGAGGGCGGGAGAAGACCCCTCCAAAGCGCCGAGAGCGTTAGAGAAGGCGGCCTTTGTTGCTCGTTTGTCACCCACCAAGCAAGAGTTAGATAAGATAGTAGAGAAATACGAAAAGGCAACTAAAAGCGAAAGTACCAAAAGGACTGCAGGCGCAACAAAGGCTATAAAATGGATCAAGACTATTTCCAGTCATATATCCAATACAGGAAAATTTGATGTCCTGCGTGACGCCAATATCTTTTCGGACATAGAGACAGATACGCTTGTATTCATCGCACAAAATTTGATTCAAGGTCGTGAAGGAGTGCTATCGGCCAAGGAACTAGAACATCAGTATAGCCTGCTCAAAGCCTTCAAGGAAAACATGTCAGTAGAATGTGTGGGCTATCTGCATCTCGAGCGACTGAATTATGCCCCTGGAGGTATCGAGAAAGGCGAGCTGGTTTATTCCGTGCCTCTTTCTCCTGGAGAAGAGGTCAATATCAAGCACAGGGAATGGTCGCATATTACGGAAGAGTTCGAACGTATCGTAACGGACTATCTTGAGGAATTCAGTGAGGAAGGTGTAACCGAAAAAACAGAATTGGCACAAACAGTTAACTCACAGGCACAACACTCTTCCGCTCTTAATACTGGGGTGACAGCATCAGGAAGCTATGGCCCTATAAGCATCACGACCACCGTTGGCTATAACGCATCAGAGTCTGATAGCAATTCTACACAGTTGACGAGAAACGAGAGTGCAGACCTTACGCGTAAGGCCTCCTCCAGAGCGAAAAAGGAGCATAAAATCAGCTTTCGCGTGGCTTCTGCTGCAGAGACCGAGGATGAAACAGTTCAGAGGATTAAAAACCCATTTTCGGATAGGGCCACTCGCGTTGATTATTATAAGCTTGTTCGGAAATGGAGAATTGACCTTTACAGATATGGGATGCGATTGACATGGGACATGGTCATTCCTGAGCCAGGCTCAGCCCTTTTATCAAAAGTTCTTGAAATACACGAAATTCAAGAAAAACTTAATATACCATTTGAAAAAACTTTTGATTTATCTCCTCAAGAAATTGGTCTCAATAACTATATTGAATTGGCACACAAGTACAATGTCAATGTTACTGAGCCTGCACCACTCGCATCAATGCCCATATCAGAAACATTTTCTTACGACTGGAGCTGTGATAAACCAAATTTCCAAGAGGTATTAGAGGTTGAAATACCTGAAGGGTATGAAATAAATTCTGATAATCCAGCCCTTATTATAATGTGGACAAAGCGATGTGGTACTACTAATTGGTCAATTACTTATCGGGATCTAATTACAGGAGACTCAATCGCACACCATTATAAGGAAGATGATCAGGAATTTTTAGACAAAAAAGAATGGAGGAAATGGAACGGAAGAACTGGAAAAGTAGGCATACATATTTATACGTGGAAGACGATGGCCGCAACTGTTCATATAACAATAGATGCCGCTATTTCTGAAAATCATTTTAACTCATGGAAACAGCGTATCTGGAATATGATTCATGACGGAGCAAAGGCAAACTATTATGAAGAAAGGCAATCATTAAAGAATCGTTTAGCTATGCTTGAAGAAGAGCTTGGAGCGCAGGATGCCTTGAGTTTAAGAAAAAAAGAGCGCGAAGAAGTAATGAGAGGGGTGCTTGAGGCATTCGGTCTGTCCCTTGCAGACGAAGATTATCGAAATCCCAAATTAATCAGGTTTGTCCACCATGCGCTTGAATGGGAAAACATGCTCTATTTCCTATATCCTTACTTCTGGTCAGACCCAAATAAGGAAGTAGACAGTAGCGATCAGCAAGAGCCTTATTGGGAATTCAAAAAATATCTTGACCACCCCGATCCGATGCATCGTGCCTTTCTAAAGGCAGGGGCTGCACGTGTCGTTATACCTGTACGCCCGGGTTTTGAGGATGCTTTTCTGGCATTCGTAAATGGCCGCGACATTGAAGACCTTCCACCTGCGCCTTACCTTGAGATTTCCAGGGAATTCGAAGCCTATGCAAAAACTAATTACCCTGGTATGCCGCCAGCAAATCCGGTGAAAAATTATCGGCCATTGCTTTCACGAAAACAACAGAAAACATGGAATCGCATGCAGTTGATGATGAGATTGCTGGAAGTCTACCGAAGAGTTAATGGACGATTTCCTTCTTCGGAAGAAGGCCTGGCGGTTTTGCGAGATTCTTTTCCTTTCAAAGATCCTTGGGGCCACGAGTATTTATATATCTATCCTGGGGCACATGCCGAATTTGACCTTTCTTCCTACGGGGCAGATGGTATCGAGAGTGATGATGACATCACAAACTGGGAGCCTGGACGTTATAAAAATTCCCCCGCAGAGGTGATGGCATTCAGGGATATTGAACTCATATCTTTACTTCTGGAAGAATACCGAAAGTTACATGGAACATATCCAGAAAACCTATCAGGTTTGCAGGAACTCATACCACTTAAGGATGCTTGGGATAACGATTTTCATTATCAATGCCCTGGAGAGTATCTTGACTATGACCTCGTTTCTTATGGAGCGGATGGAAAACCCGGAGGCGAGAATGAAGACGCGGATATTACAAATTGGGCAGAGGCTTCATTGATCGGCCAGTGGTTCGAATACACGCCTACAAGTGCATTGGATATCGCCTTTGATGAAGAGATTCCAAAAATTTAGATTGTTTTCTTGCTAGCCAGGGTAGGAGATATATGGAGTGTTATTCTTACAGAAATGTATAAAACTTCTTGAGGAACAAGGTGCAAGATTTGATCCAGGGTATGCACGAGAAATTGCAAAGGATGTCAAGCTGTTGGAGGATGCCTATGATTATTGGAGTTCCCGTTTTGATGAACTGGGCGAAAGATTGTTTGAAGGAGGAGAAACTCCTGGATTGAAATTGTTAAAAAATTCCCCTCTTCATTGCCTATCATCCTTGAGCGACATTGCCTTGCACATTTATGGAAAAGGACGCCAAAAAAATGTAGAAAAAATGCTAAAAGACATCGAGTTATTTTCCACGCTTGGAAAGCGCGATCTATTAATGTCACCCATAGAAAGGCGCAGGTTAATTACCAATCACGTCGAATCACTTAGCAAGGCAATTCGCGCTATAAGAGAGATCTATGATGGATGTCGAAGATATTATTATTGTAAGAGGAACAGCGAGGACTTTGATGTTCCTCTTCATGCGTTGTTAGCGCTTTATTTTCAGGAAGGCGCATTTGCCATCACCCCGCCAGAATCATCCTATAAATATGCTCCACTTATTGAAACGATATCGAAAGAAAATAAATGCAGAACTTCAAAAGTAACTTTAGGCGTAACTGCAGAGCGTCCAGGTTTTGTTTTCTTCTACAACACAAATAACTGCTCAAATTATGAGTTGCTGACTTGGAACCTTCTTGCTATTGGGGGGCTTGATCATATTGTGAACGCATGTCTTTTTGTGAAAAGACCTTCTCCTTTAGCAACAATGGTTTATAAAAGTAAAGGAGTATCATATGATCAAAAATCACTACTTATAGGCCTCGCTATATCACATTTTGAATATTTTTCGTCAAAATATATCAATGAATTAAATAGAGATAATCTCAAAGCATTAATTGAAAGTTCTACAGAAGACGCTACAAAAGAATTTTGGGAATTAATCGGTTGGCATAATACAAAATATTCCCAGCAAGAAAACCCATGTTATATCAGTGGGTATAATTGTTTCGATGATAAAGGAAATTTCGCTGGGGATGATACATATGGATGTTTGCGCGTTCAATCGCGATGGTTTGCGAGTCGCAGGCTCCTTTTAACTCTATTAGCATGGTGCGATCGATTAGATATGTCGAAGCAATATCCGATTCTAAAATCCTTCATGTTATCCCCATTGGCCTCTTATCTTAGATTTCATGTAGGTGAAGTCTATTTTGTCTATTTTTTATTACAATATACAATCAAGAGATTAAATAGGTATTCCGGAGCGAGAGAAGACTTGGAGATGCTGCGTAATAATAAAAAGGAGTGGAAAAATATCTTTAATATTGGGAAAGAGCATTATGAGAGAGAATTTCATTATCGAGAACAGTATGGTATATGGCATGATTTAGCCGATCCAATACATTGTAGGGAGTATTCAATCTATCCCATATTACAAACCGATAAGGAAAGAAAAGCTAATATAGTAAAAGAGTTGTTAAAAGTGATGTGCAAATACGATTTGTTATCAGATGAACTGAATAAATATTTCGATCCAAATCAAAAAAAAGGATTCATTGTCTCACAAACAGGTTTTAAGAAAGTTAAAGAAACCATAAAAAGATTTTCAAAGCGACTGGATTATTATGATAAAGTGGTTCAAAAAGCCGGTTTTAGAAAGAATACGAGGCCAGGCGAATAACTAAGTCACCTTTTTTATCCGACAAAGCACATCAAGGAAAGGATGGTAGCAGAATAGATAAGGTAAAGCAAAAAATCAGAAAGAAATTATTACGCCCATGCCCCCCTCTGTGTCAATGTAAGTGAGACACCTACTTGTTTCTAAATTAGTGTAGGGCGGGTAGGAGATTATCATGAAAGATGTAAAGAGAATTCACGACATTTCAGGACAGAGGGTTTCTGGTGAGGAT
>JALXDB010000341.1 GCA_026990615.1 Spirochaetota bacterium | reverse complement strand
GGTCCCTGATAGTAGTAGGGATTAACCGGTGAATAAGGGTAGTATCCAAATCTTGCCCAGCCCGGTAATCCTGTAAGGTAATACCAGTGTCTGTATCCACGGCCTCTACCCCATCCACCACCGTACCTTCCCCATCTGGGAACTGTGGGGTTCAGATAGCCGGGTACATTATATCCAGCACAGTAACCTGCTGCTCTTCCTGTCATAGGCCCAAGGCCCATTGGACCTGTTCCATCACCCCATGGCATATTTATCACCTCCTATTGTAAGATCATTTTTAAGTAGTCTATTTGTATTTTTGATACAAAATCATGCTTAAAATCGATTGATGTTTTTATCCTACCATCTGCCCCTGTATCTTCCCCTTTTGCAGTGCCCATGATGCCATCTTCCTCTTCTTTTCATAATAACCGGCACACTATAGTTACAGTTAATAACCCTGTGTATCTTGCCCTTTAAAAAGTCCTCTGCAATTTCTGTGGTTTTGCCCGATACACCGAAAACCACTCTTATATTAAACCCCGTTAAATAGTGGTAAATCCAGTTTTCAATACCCAGACAAATCAGTGAATCAACTCCCTCTTTTCGTAACAGCCTGGCCTTTTCAAAGGGCGATAGATCTGAAACTTCAATTGTCTTTTCTTTATAATTGGCGGCATCGGTATCACTTTCAAAGATCTTTATCCTGTTGCATGTTTCAAATCTTGGCGATACATTTCCATTTGTATCAGGTATTGCTATTTTCATAAATCCCACCAAATGTAAAGCAATAATTATGCCAATGTATATATTGGCCTGTCTTATAATTCATTATATATTTTATAGTTACAATGAGCATCTTTAAACATTAGATTTATATTTAGTTGCTGTGTTGCATAATGCAACATAATTTGCATTGTGCAACACAATGTTATTCTTTTATTATATCTATGTCAATGTTGTAGTGCTTGATTTTTCTCCACAGGGTTGTTCTATCTATACCCAGAAGCTCGGCTGCTTTTTGCTTGTTGTATCCTGATATTCTGAGAGCTTTAACTATTGTTCTCTTTTCAATCTCTGCAAGAGTTAGTATTCCGGTATCTTCATATCTTTCAGCGTTCTTTACCTCTGCGGGGAGATCATCAACATCTATTACAGATCCTTTGCTAAGTACAAAGGCATGTTCAATAATATTTTCCAATTCTCTTATGTTTCCGGGATAGCTGTAATTCATAAGAATATCCATTGCATCTTCTGTGATCCCTGTTATGTTTTTCCCCATTATTGCGTTGTACTTTGTTATGAAGTGCTCAATCAGGAGGGGGATGTCTTCCCTTCTTTCCTTCAGTGGCGGAAGGGATAGTTTTATGACATTTATTCTATAGTAGAGGTCCTCCCTGAATTTCCCCTCCTTTACCAGTTTTAATAGGTCTTTGTTGGTTGCACAGATGATTCTTACGTCTACCTTCACCGGTTTTGTACTTCCCAGAGGTTCAATCTCCTTCTCCTGAATTGCTCTTAACAGTTTAACCTGAAGTGCCGGTGAGGTGTCACCTATTTCATCCAGAAATAGTGTACCACCCTGTGCAAGTTCGAACCTGCCTGGTTTTCTTTTTGCCGCATCGGTAAATGCTCCTTTTTCATAGCCGAACAGTTCGGATTCGAGAAGTGTATCGGGCAGTGCCGCGCAGTTGAACGCTACAAATGGTTTGTTCTTCCTTCTGCTGAGGTTGTGGATTGTTCTGGCGAGTATTTCTTTACCCGTACCGCTTGGGCCTTCAATCAGCACCGTGGAGTTTGATTCGGCAATGTCCGGAAGGATGTCAAATATTTCCAGTATAGCCCTGCTTTTTCCTATTATATCCCCGAGCCTGTAGTCTTTTTTGACTTCTTTTTTAAGTGTTTCAATTGAAGTTATGTCTTTAAAGGTTTCAATTCCTCCTATTATCTCTCCATTTTCTATAATAGGCTCAGCATTTACGATTACAGGGATAGCTTTACCAAACTTGTTCAGAATTTCAACCCTTCTTCCCTCTACCTGGGATTTACTTATTATAGATTCTCTTAAAGGGCACCCTTTTTCGCATACGTCTGTTCTCAAAACCTCAAAGCAGTGTTTGCCTTTAACTTCCTCAAAGCTGAAGCCAGTAATCTTTTCGGCTGCTTTATTAAAGGTAACTATTCTAAACTCGTTATCTACTATTAAAACTCCAGTATCGATGCTGTTTAAAACAATACTGCAAATTTTATTTATTCTGTCGTTCATTTTAATTAAATTAATTAGAAAGAGCAATAATGACAAATATATCATATTTAGAAGAATAAAGTTTTAAGGAGGAATTGATATGCCCAGAGGAGATGGTACAGGCCCGTTGGGTGGAGGTCACAGAGGCGGTATGGGAAGAGGAGGCGGGAGAGGCCTTGGTCCTGGCGGTTATTGTGTGTGCCCAAAGTGCGGTTACAGGGAACCTCATAGACCGGGTCAGCCTTGCATGGAGAAAAAATGCCCAAAGTGCGGAGCTGTAATGACACGCGAATAGGTTTTAATGTGTCATTATAGAAGTTTTGTAGAACGGATGATACTTGATTGACTTTAAATTAAAAAACCCAAAAGAAAAAGATGGATGAAAAAGGATGGGAAAGTGATTATTGCAAAAGTCCGGGCTATAATCCTGCTGCAATTTTGATTTGGATTTTATTAGAGTTTTAATTGAAGAGAAAAGCTATTATTAATTTTGAATACCCTATAAAAAAGAGTTGCCGAAACGATTTGAACTTCACCATAAAGCTAGTATGGGAGGGTAAAGGTGGACAATAGAGAGGAGATCAGGAAAAGGATGGAGTATCTGGCTTCGGAGATAAGACGGCACCAGGAGCTGTACTACGTTAAGAATCAGCCTGAAATATCAGATAGAGAGTACGATGCCCTGTTTGATGAACTCCTTGAACTTGAAAGAAAGTATCCGGACCTTGCCCTTCCGGATAGTCCTACGAAAAGGGTTGGATCTGATCTTGATAACGAGTTTCCCGAGGTCAGACACCCCTATCCCATGTTAAGTCTGGATAAGGTGTACAGTGTTAATGAGCTGAGAAATTGGATTCAAAAGATGTTAAATGAAGTGGGGGAAGAGGTCTCTTTTACAGTAGAAGAAAAGATAGATGGATCGACTATTGTTCTACACTATGAGAATGGAGTTTTAATGAGGGCGGTTACAAGAGGAGATGGATATGTTGGAAATGATATTACCGAGAATGTGAGGACAATCAGGGATATTCCTTTGAGATTAAAAGAACCGGTTACCTCTGTTTTCAGAGGAGAGATATACATAGACAGGGATGATTTTGAGAGGTTGAACAGTGAGTTTGACAACATATATGCCAATCCTAGAAACTTTGCAGCCGGAAGCCTGAGAAGGAAGAAGAGCAGCGAGGTGGCTAAGATCCCTCTTAAATCATACGTATACGAAGGATTTTTTGGCGACACTACCATAAAGTATCATATTGAAGTCCTTGACAGATTATCCAGGCTTGGGTTTAAGGTGTTTGATGATATTGGATTTTTTTCGGTGAGTGGAAACGGTTATGATGAGATTTTCGCAAGGCATCCCGGATGGTTTAAAGGTAGCCTGGATGATCTAGATGCTTTCATTGAGAGGATGTCTGAAGTTAGAAAGAAGCTACCGTACGATATAGATGGCCTTGTGGTAAAGGTAAACGAGTATCCTGTGAGGGATAGGCTGGGACACACAGCCCACCATCCCAGATGGGCAATGGCTTTCAAGTTTGAGGCGCCCCAGGCGGTATCGGAAATTTTGAGTATAGATGTTCAGGTTGGAAGAACGGGCAGGATAACTCCCGTTGCAAGGATAAAACCTGTATGGATTGGAGGCACTACTGTAAGCAATGTTACCCTGCATAACCAGGATTACATAAACAGTCTTGATATAGCTATAGGTGATAAGGTTGCAGTTAGCAGACACGGCGATGTGATACCCGCTGTTGATGAGGTAATTGAAAAAAATGATAAGGGGAATAAAACGTTTAAAATTCCTGATACCTGCCCGGTCTGCGGAACCAGGCTGGTGCAGGATGGTGCCCATCTCTTCTGTCCGAATAGAAACTGCCCAGCAAGGATATATAACAGAATCAGCTTTTTTGTAGGCCGCGGGCAGATGGATATCGAAAATCTCGGGCCTGAAACAATTAAAAAGTTGATAGATTTAGGATTGGTCAGGGATATTCCTGACATCTATTTTTTCAATCCTGAAGTACTGTTGAATGAGGAGGGGTTCGGTGAAAAAAAGGTCAGGCTTATAAAAGAGGGGATTGAAAAAAGTAAAAATCAACCCTTTGAAGTTGTTCTTGCATCTCTTGGACTTGAAGAAATCGGGCCGAAGGTGGTGGAACTTTTAATTAATGCCGGTTACGATAGTATTGATAAAATAATTGAAGCAGCCAGAAAGCGTGATCCTGAAATATTTACGAGGATACATGGAATAGGCCCCAAAACAGCTGAGAAGATTATTGAGCAGTTTAACGATCCTGATATCTTAAATATGATTGATAAGCTGAGAAAGGCCGGTCTTAAATTTCAGGTGGAAAAAGAGGCTGAAGAGGAGGAACTACCGCAGATATTTGAGGGGCAGGTATGGTGTGTTACCGGAAGTTTTAAGAACTTTAAGCCCCGGGAAAAGGCTATGGAGGAGGTTAAAAAGAGGGGAGGAAAGGTTGTTTCACAGGTTACAGGTAAGTTAACCC
>JALXDB010000340.1 GCA_026990615.1 Spirochaetota bacterium | reverse complement strand
TTAATGTCATTCCAGTTTCATCTCAGAAATATAAATATATAAATAGAAAATGAGAAAAAATACTTCTATTATATATTCATTATTTCTTATTTAGGCAACCTTTTTTCTCAGTTTGAATCTGTCGAGGCGTTTTATTAGCACTTCATTAAACTTATTTTTAACAATAAGATTGGCCATTCTCACCCCGTGATAAGCCGCAACATCATCCGATGCCCCGTGTCCGATAACAACATTTCCGTTTAATCCCAGCAGGGGGGCACCTCCATACTCCCTTGGATCAATCTTCGAAGTAAGTTTTTTAACAGCAGGATAAGCGAGGGCAAACCCTATCCTTTGAAATAGATGGTATCCTATCTCCTGCCATACAAACTCAAAAGTAAGTTTAAAAACCCTTTCAGTAACCTTTACTACAATATTCCCCACAAATCCATCGCAAACTATTATATCCACATCTCCATTGAAGATATCGTACCCTTCAATATTTCCAACAAAATTGAAATCGAGGTCTTTCAGTATATCGTAGGTTTTAAGTGTAAGCTCGTTTCCCTTGGATTTCTCCTCGCCTATACTCAATATCCCAACCGATGGGTTCTTTTTACCCTGGATCTTTCGAGCAAACACCTCGCCCATAAAAGCAAATTGAGCTAGATACTCAGCCTTACAATCGGGATTTGCACCTGCATCTATCAAAAGGCTTGACCCTTTCAGAGTAGGAACAAAAGTGACAAGACCGGGTCTATAGACCCCTTCTATTCTTCCTATATTCATCAGGGATGCAACAAGAGTTGCTCCCGTATTGCCAGGAGAAAATAGTCCATGGGCTTTACCATCCTTTACAAGTCTGGTACTAACCATAATCGATGAGTTCGGCTTGTTTTTACATGCTATGGTGGGTTTTTCATGCATACCGATAACTTCATCGGCATGGACAACCTTTACTCTCTTATGTCCGGTATACTTCAACTTTTTCAGAGCACTATTTATAACGGTTTCATCACCCACAAGGATTATGCTTACATTGAATTCCTGGGAAGCCCTGATTGCCCCTTTTATTATTACATCGGGAGGTCTTTCCCCACTCATAACATCAACAGCAATCATTGTTATTATTCTTCCTCTTTACTGATTATTTCCTCCCCTTTATAGTATCCGCAGTTTGGACATACATGATGGGGTCTCATATATTCTCCGCAGTTCGGGCACTGAACCAGCTTGGGAAGGGAGGTTCTGTCATTATGTGATCTTCTCATACGAGTTCTGGATTTTGACATCTTCTGTTTAGGTACAGCCATAGCAAACTCCTCTTTACAAATATTAATTTAGTCTCTTAATATATTCAAAAAAAGTAAAATTGAAAATATAATTCACCTCCATATAATAGACCGGATAATCGAGAATTGCCTATTACTGCACGGAGGTAATCGCTACAACATTCACAATATCTTCCGTGTAGCATCCCCTTGAGAGATCATTTACCGGCTTTTTTAACCCCTGAACTATTGGACCGTAAGCTTCAGCTTCTCCGAATCTTTGAACGAGCTTGTATCCAATATTGCCGGCATTTAGATCCGGAAATATTAAAACATTTGCCCTACCCGCTACATCGGAACCGGGGCTTTTCCTCTTTGCAACCTCAGGAACAATAGCAGCGTCAAGCTGGAGCTCTCCATCTATAATCAGATCAGGCTTCTTCTCCTTTGCCATTTTCAGAGCATTAATGACCTTATCAACTTTCTCATGTTTGGCAGATCCTTTTGTTGAAAATGATAGTAAGGCAACACGCGGTTCTATACCCAAAAGATTTCTTGCCGTTTCAGCAGAGGCAATAGCAATATCGGCCAGCTGATCAGAAGTGGGATCGGGAATTATAGCACAATCCGCAAATATAAGATGACCATCTTCTCCAAAATCTTTGATTCTAGAAATCATAACGAAAGAACCAGATACAGTTTTTATACCTTCTTTGGGACCTATGCATATTAATCCCGATCTTAAAACAGCAGCCGTTGAATGGGCAGCTCCAGCTACCATGCCATCGGCTTCATTCTCCCTGACCATCATTGCCCCGTAATACAGCGGATCTTTAACAGCATTAAGGGCATCCTCCTTCGTTATTCCTTTATGTTTCCTCAACTCATAAAATATCTCAGCATATTTTTCCATATTTTTACTATTTAAATGGTCAACTATTTTGACTCCACCTAGATTAACCCCAACTCCCCTGGCCATCTTAAGTATACCATCGGGATTACCAATTAGAATTATCTCCCCTGCAATTCTCTCTTCAGCCACTATAGAGGCAGCTTTGATAACCCTTTCATCACCGGATTCCGGCAGTACGATACGCTTTCTGGCCTCCCTTGCTTTTTCAATTACTCTCTCCTTAAAGTTAATGCCCATTTTCACTCCCCCATTTTAATATTTATACTTATTATTTATTCAAAACACCTATAAATCCAGCTCGCAATTAATAGGCGCTATTTTTCTATTTTATATAGATTTCTAAGGTATTTTTCCACTACAGGGGGAACCTTATCGGATATATCTCCTCCAAGACGGGCAACCTCTTTAACCAGCGAGCTTCTTACAAAAGAGTAGTGCTCATCTGTCATCATAAAAATCGTATCCACCTTGCTGTTAAGATGTCTGTTCATCAGTGCAAGTTCAAATTCATACTCAAAATCTGATAAAGCTCTGAGCCCCCTAATGATGGTAACAGCACCAATTCTATCAGCATACTCAACCAGAAGTCCGGTAAAATGATCTACAGAAATATTGTTGTAGGGCTTTACAATCTCCCTGAGCATATCCATTCTATCCTCAACAGAAAATGAGTAAACCTTTGCAGGATTTTCTGCTACAGCAACAATAACATGATCAAACAGCTTTGAGGATCTTCTTATGATATCTACATGTCCGTTTGTAGGAGGGTCAAAACTTCCTGGATAAATTGCCGTTCTCATTTAATTGTCCTTTAAAACTGTATATTACAGGCTAACCATATTATAATATTATAAATAATAAGCATCAAATAACTTATATTTATATATTTTCATAGAGCAAGAAACATCTTTAATCTAAAAGGAGATAGTTATCGATATGTTTGAAAAAACATTTATAATCGCCGAAGCAGGAGCGAATCACAATGGGGATTTAAACCTTGCCCGGGAACTCGTACATGCTGCGAAGGAATCGGGGGCTAACGCGGTTAAGTTTCAAGATTTCAGCCTTAAAAATCTTTTTTCTCCAGAAGAGTATGAAAAGGTTTTAAAAATCGACAGCTCATGGAGAGAATCAGTGGAAGCCCTGAGTTTTAAACCGGAATGGCATGAAATCTTGCACGAAGAGGCTGAAAAGGTAGGGATTGCTTACTTTTCTACGCCTTTTTCCCTGGAATCTGTAGATTCAATGGACAGGTTTGTTCCCTACTACAAGGTAGCATCCGGTGATATATCCTTTTTACCACTCCTTGAAAAGATAGGGGAAAAAAAGAAGGGGGTGTTTATATCTACAGGGGCATCTTTTTTAAATGAAATAGACAGGGCAGTAGATATTCTTGACAGTCACGGTGTCCCGTGGATCTGTATTATGCACTGCATTATGCTCTACCCGGCACCGAAGGATAAGCTGAATCTTGGTTTTATCAAAACGCTTAAAAAGAGATACAGCACAAAGATTATAGGTTTTTCGGACCATTCAAAAGGAGTGGAGGCACCGGGAATTGCTGTTGCACTCGGTGCACGGGTTATTGAAAAGCATTTTACAATAGACAATAACCTTGAAGGAGCAGATCATAAAACATCACTGAATCCAGATGATTTCAGAACAATGGTTGAAAGCATAAGACAAACCGAGGTATCAATAAACGGGGAGAATAGAATTATCACAGAGAAAGAGATGAAAGAAAGAGTATATGCCAGAAGAGGGATATATGCAAAAAGATTAATCAGAAAAGGAAAGAGAATTGAAATGAATGACATAACTTTTTTGAGACCAAACACGGGAATCGGGGCTGATGAAACTGATAAAGTGATTGGCAAAAAGGCAAAAATTGATATTTATGCGGGATTACCGATAGATTATTCCTTTATTTCTTAGTATATTAAAATGTGTGCAATATTTATATAATTATCAAAAATTATAAAAATAGTTGAAAATATAATTTTTTATGGTAGAATGATTTTTGTGATAGGTGAGCTATGAAAAGCAAAAGATTGTGGATTAAAATCTCACTATTCCTTGCTGTAATGCTTATTTTTACTTTTTCAGGATGTTCAACAAAGAAAGAAGCATTAAAAACGGGAGCAGGCACCAATAGTAGCATCGAAAATCAGGCACCTGAAAGCAAAAAAAACGCAATAGAAACTATAACGGAGCAGAAAAAAGCAACAGAGCCGGCAAAAATAGAAGATGTAAATACTGACAAAATAAAGAATAAACAGGCGAAGATTCCAGAAAGCTATAAAAAAGAGCAGACAAAATCCATTATTGAAACAATTGAAGAGCTTGAGAACTGTTACAAAACAAAAAACTATGAAAAATGGAAAAGTCTCTTAACCCCAGAATATAAAAAGAAATACGGGAACCCAGACTTCTTAAAAAAGAATGGATGGAAAGCCAACAACCTTGAAAGTTTTTTTTACCTATTAATTGAAACAAGGGAGAAAAATGGTATTGAAGCACTGCCGATATCAAGGGTCGAGTTTGTCAGCCCCAATAAGGCATATGTATACGTAC
>JALXDB010000339.1 GCA_026990615.1 Spirochaetota bacterium | reverse complement strand
AATTTAATGAAAATAGTCTGTAAGAGTCCGGGCTTAATTGGCAGGATTTAAAACTAAAGGGTCTTTTCGCAATCTAAAAGCCCTTTTTAGGTGGTGAGATAAAAAAGATTAATCCAGAAGATTAACCGATGTAATTTTAAAAGTGAAAATTAGATTATTAATAGAATGGTGGTTAAAATGAAAAGAATAGTTAATAGAATATGATTTTTAATGGTTTATTTTTTAGTTCTGTTTGCAACATTAACATTATTGAGTTCTGGCTCACTTTTGGTGGCTGAAGAAATACCAGGTTCACAGATATTCTACCTTGGCAATGGTATATCATATTTCCCTATTGGTGCTTCGGGTGTTGCAGATTTTTCAAAAATGGGCTCAAATCTATACAATCCTGCATCCTTCGCAGATATAAATAGAATTACGGCGGATTTGTCAGTCGGAGGATTTGGCTCAGACAACTTTTTGATGAATATAAGAGCAAGTTTTCCAACAAGCTACGGAATACTTTCTGGAAATCTCATCGGCTTTACTTCACCTTCCGGAAACACCGCAGGAAATGTATTTTTAACCAAGTTGACCTTCTCCAAGTTTATAAGCGATGAATGGCTGTTCGGCAGCGCATTAAACCTGGGATATGCTAAGGGTCCCGAGAGCGAGTTGATTTCATCTATTGATATTGGGACTATATACAGGAAAAAGGTGGAAGGCACGGGATTTGGACTGTTTGATTATTCAATTGGTGGGGTGTTGAAGAACATCGGTAAAAATGTATCCTATTCGGGCTATGATTCTTTTCCGCCGATGGGTATTGATATAGGGGGAAAAGCCGAAGTTGTTCGCAAGGGATTCTACACAGGGAGAGTTTCCTCCCACCTGATGTTTCCGGTAAACCCTGTGCACCTTTTCTGGGGTCTGGGAATAGAGAACATATTTTTTGATATGGTAAATATAAAGGCGGGTTTAAATCTTGGAGTCGAAAATATATCTCCATTTTCATTTGGTTTTGATCTCAATTTTACACTTAAGGACTATGATTTTCAATTTTCCTATTCTCTTGTTCCCGTTCAGTTCAACGGCAAAAGCGAATACCTTAACAATGCCGGTATTAGTGTAGCTTTCGGTACATACGATAGAAAACCTCCTAAAGTTAAATGCCAGGCAAAAAAGCTTTATTTCTCCCCCAATCACGATGGTGTTAACGATAAAGCAATTTTTGATATATCTATCGATGATAATACTATGGTGTTTGGATGGAGGCTTGATATTTTCGACGGGAACGGGAAGGTAGTTAAGAGCTTTGTTGCTCAGGATGTGAGAAAAATAAGACATATGACTCTGGAAAAGTACCTGAAGAGAATCTTTTCAAAGAAGCAGGAGGTTGAGATACCTGAACGTATCGAATGGGATGGAGAGGATTCAAAGGGAAATGTGGTCCCCGATGGAACTTACTACTACATGCTTTCAGCCTGGGACGAAAACAACAATAAATCAATAACTGAAAAAAAGATGCTTGTTGTTGATACCCTTGTGCCACTTGTGGAAATTAAACCTCTGAGCGAGGATTTGCTTTTTTCCCCCAATGATGATGGTGTAAAAGATACCTTTACCGTAAATATTAAAAGTAAGAACATAGAAAAGGAGGATATTGCTGTAATCAGGATAATAAGATCGAAGGATAAGAATATTGTATTTGAGAAGAAGTATGTAGGAGGCCTTCCGGAAAAGTTCGTATGGGATGGAAAGGATAAAAATGGAAGCGTTGTAGAGGAAGGGATTTATTCAATAGAAGTATCCGTATCAGATAAGGCGGGAAACGCCTCTTCATCCCGGATAGATGGAATAATTGTTAAAACCACCTATGAAAAGATTACTGTATCACCTATCTTCAGGGCATTTTCTCCGAATGGGGATGGATTTTACGATATAGATGATATAAGGCTATTTTCAAGCAGCAAAGAGGGGCTTTTAAAATGGGAGCTTGAGATTCTCGATGAGAATAACAGGGTTGTTAGAACCTTCAAAGGAGAGAAAGATTTTCCGGATATAATAAGCTTTGATGGCAAGGATGATAACGGTAACCTGCTTCCCGATGGCAGATATATACTACATCTCAGGATGTATTATGATAGCGGTAATCATCCTGAAGCCTATTTTAAATACCTTGTTATTGACACTACACCTCCATCGATCTCTCTCAAAGTTGAGAGCTATGCGTTTTCTCCAAACGGCGACGGAATCAAAGATACTGTAAGCATAGTTCAAAAGATCGTATCCGGTGATGGCGATATCTTTACTGCAAAGATAGTTAATTCAACCGGTGTTACCTTTAAAACTTTTGATTTTGGAACAAATCCACCGTCTGTTGTTGTCTGGGATGGTACAGGTGACAACAACAGGGCTCCTGTTGAGGGGATGTACACGTATATTATTGAAGGAAAGGACAGGGTTGGCAATATAACTACGAAGAGTATCGGGCCGATCAAACTTGTTACAGGGTTTGAAGAGATATCCATTGTTCCCGACCAGTATGCCTTTTCACCTAACGGCGATGGTAAAAAAGACAGTGTGACGCTTGAGTTAAAGACTGACAACAGAGAGGGAATCGTAAAATGGGAGGTCGTTATAAAGAACAGCAGTGATGAGACTGTTAAGGTTTTTGATAATAAGAATATGGGTAATACCCTGCCCGACAGGATCGTTTGGGATGGAACAGATAATGGAGGAAATATTGTACCAGATGGCATATACTATGCAACCTGCAGCATACTCTACGATTCCGGAAATAACCCGATATCAAAACCAAAAGAGCTTAAGGTGGATACGAGGGCTCCTGAGATTGAAATTTATGCCAGTGATATGTATATCTCTCCCAATAATGATGGGAGCAAGGATACCCTGACTATCTATCAGAAGATAAAGGGTGAGGCAGACGATATATATGAGGCAAAGATTGTTGATTTTGCCGGCGATGTGGTTAGGTTCTTCAAGTGGGTTGGCATGCCGCCCGCTGAGATTGTATGGGATGGAAAAGACGAAGAGGGAAAGGTACTTCCAGAAGGTAAGTACAACTATATCATCGTTGGAAAGGATTCTGCTGGGAACACAACTGAAAAACAGATCAAGGGAATAACCCTTGTGGTTGCCTATGAAAAGGTCACAATAGTTGCAAACCAGCAGGGAAT
Organism: Spirochaetota bacterium; assembly: GCA_026990615.1. GTDB lineage: Bacteria > Spirochaetota > B62-G9 > B62-G9 > B62-G9 > JALXDB01. The sequence goes on along the minus strand of JALXDB010000339.1, from coordinate 1,601 downwards.
ATCTCCAAATGGTGATGGTTACCTCGATAAATTGGAGGTAATTCCGAGTATTTCTTCTGACAAGGATTTGACACTCTGGGAATTAAAAATCGTAAATACCCAGGGCAAAATGGTTAGAAGAATAAGGGGCAAGGGTGTCCCTCCTGCTGTAATTGAATGGGACGGAAGGGATGATGAGGGCAATGTTGCTGAAGATGGCAAGTACTACTTCGCTCTGGCCTTGGAGTACAGGAGCGGAAACCATCCGTTGAGTAATAAATTGATGGTTATGGTAGATACTACCCCACCCGAGTATAGGTTCGTGGTCTCCCCCAGACTATTTTCTCCGGATGGAGATGGCGAGGCTGATACTCTATACTTGAGTTTGAATATAAACGATAAAAATGGAGTGGATAAATGGGAGATTAATATATACAGAAAATGGGATGGTAAACTTGATAAAGCACCATTCAAGAGATTTTACGGCAGAGGTAATTTCTCAGGTGTTATAAAATGGGATGGATACTCAGATCCTGTACCTATGCCCGAAAACTTTACTCCTCCTGATAAGTATACCTATAAAAAGGTGAACGGTGGATGGAAGGTACTTGTAGATTCTGCGAGCAGCTATGTTGCGATATTAACGGCTTCAGATATTTACAATAATAAGGTCAAAGCATCCAGAAACTTTGACACCGATATCCTTGTGATAAAAACACCCTATGGACTCAAAATAATGATAAATTCGATTCAATTTGAGTTTGATAAAGCTGATCTTTTACCATCTAGTTATCCAATCTTAAACAGGTTGATTCAGATTCTTGAGAAATTCCCGAACTATAAGATTAAGATAGTGGGACACACCGATTCTATCGGTCCCGCCGACTACAACCTGAAGCTGTCCAAAAAGAGGGCGTATGCAGTTTATGAGTATCTTGTAGAGCATGATGTCGATAAAGAGCGACTCTCCATAGAGGGCAGGGGCGAGACACAGCCGATTGATGATAACTCGACAGAATCGGGAAGGGCGAGAAACAGAAGGGTTGAGTTTTATCTCACAAAGAAATAGTATTCGGAAGATAGTAACCGGGTATAAGATAGTAATTAGAAGAAAATTTTGACTTTTGCATTCTATGTTGGCGGACAGATTTAGAATATGAAAATGCCTGTGGTATTTTTAAATAGCCATGCCCTTTAATTTGAGGGAAGTATTGCGATTTAATTTTTAATCAATTTTGATGCTGAAATTCCCGGTTCTATATATTTTAGGTTGTATTAAATTGTTTTCGGGCTGTTTGGGCGGGTCGGTATTTTATCGTCGGCCCACTTTTTTTTATTGCTTTTTTATATTGTGGGAAGGCGAAAGATAGTTGAACTACCGGATGAGCTTTTAGTTTATAAAGACGCTTTACGCCATAAGTTATAAGTTAAATGACTTTAGCAACCGGTGCCATTAACCATCTGGATATTTTTATTTTTTTACTTTTTTTATCTATGAGCGAAATGTGATTTCTTAATTGATGTATAGGGAATTTACTCGCCATTTTTATATTATTGAAAACCTAACATTATGTATTTTTTTTGAATTAGGTTTGAAAACTCGACATTGGCCCTATCAGTGT
>JALXDB010000338.1 GCA_026990615.1 Spirochaetota bacterium | reverse complement strand
TTCTGTATCCGAACTCGATCTTATTATAGACCCCCTCTCGATCAGCATATCCCTCAGGTCTTTAGAATTGACTATATTACCATTGTGGGATATAGCAATCATACCTCCCCAGTACTGGGCAATTATCGGCTGAACATTTTGAATATACCCGGATCCGGTTGTCGAATATCTAACATGCCCGATTCCCACATTGCCCTTTAATGCGGCAAAATCTTCAGGTTCAAAGACCCTGGTTAAAAGCCCTCTGCCCCTCTTGATGTTTAAAAATCCGTCGTGGTAAGTTGCTATTCCGGCGCTCTCCTGCCCTCTATGCTGCAGTGCATAGAGTCCGAGGTAAATAGCGGGAGATACATCAAAGTTTTTGTCTGCAGCCATATACCCTATAACGCCGCACTCTTCAGAGGGCTTGTCCGAGAAATCAATCTCTTCACCATTCATTGCAGACTTCCTTATAGTTATTACACAGATTTTTTATCAAATCCGTTTCATTCTTCCAGTGATATAAAATTGCAAGAGCCCTATCATGGGCAAGCCCGGTATAACTTTCTGGCTTTGATTTTAATAGCTTCCACTGGTCTGTCGAAACAACATCTGAAAATCTTTCGTCAGACTCAACAACAGAGAAGAGATCTTTACCCTCCTTCTCTGCCTTCAAAGTCGCCTGTTTCACAATTTCATGCGCTTTCTTCTCGCCCTTTGATGCAAGGAGTATGTAGAGGGGTTCTGCGAGGTACATCCACTTTGTTTTTCCCAGATTGGCCTTTAAATTTTCGTGATCTATCTTTAATTTTTTAAACTGCTTTATCAGCCTTTCCAGAGAAATCGTGAAAGCTGTAATTATCTCGACAACAAACCTTCCGGAAGCCGAATTAGTAAGGTCCCTCTGATGTTCGGATATCTGGTCCAGATACCGTGTTATTATCCTCGGCATAAACTCCTTCCACATGGATTTAACATGCTCAAAGTTCCATGGATTTCTTTTATGCGGCATTGTGGAAGATCCAACCTGGTCTTTTTCAAAACTCTCTCCGAGTTCTCCAATCTCAGTTCTCTGCAGATGTCTTATATCATCTGAAATCTGAGCAAGGATTCCAAAAGCCGATACAACAGCATGAATCAGATCGAGCATATACTCAGGTTCAACTATCTGAGAAGAAAACTCGGCGGGCTTAAGATCAAGCTCTGCAAGAACATCCTCTTCAAATTTTCTTGGGTCATCAAAGATCAATGATGAGGCGTTGTATGCACCCACAGCACCGCTCATCTTACCCTTTAGATTATTCACCGCATCAATAATCTTCTTCAATCGGCCTCCAAATCTATCAAGGTAGCCGGCAAATACATATCCGACAGTTATAGGAACTGCATGCTGACCGTGAGTTCTTCCTATTTGAACGGTTGCAGATTCTCTTTCTACGATTTCCATTAACTGTTCAACAAACTCCAGACATTTCGGGATAACCACACGGTACATTGCATCTCTTATTCGAAGAGATTGAGAGGTTCCTGTAACATCCTCTGAAGTAGCAGAGAGATGAATAAATGGGGCAACCTCATCATCAACATATCTTTGAAGAACATTGACAAGCGCTCTTATATTGTGGCGGGTTTTCTCTTCCTCAGCATAGACTTCTTCAGGAGTTATTTTTTTATAGGCGATTTTCATCTGTTCTGTTGCACCGGAAGGAGCAACCCCGTACCTCTCCATTACAGAGATCATTGCCACTTCTACCATCGCCTGATATTTTATCACCGAATTCTCAGAAAGATACCTGGAAAGGTCATCCATTAGTTTTACATTACTTTTATAATACCTGGCATCAAGAGGACTTATATTCTCGTATATATCTCTCTGCAACCTCCACCTCCTCAACATTAAATTTTTCTAAATTTTTCATCCTTTTCAACAACTTTATTTCTCTGCTCTCTAACATAGGCAGATAATTTATCCCTGATGGTATCGTTATTCAAAGCCAGAATCCTCAAAGCAAGCAGTGCCGCATTTTTGCCACCGTTTACAGAAACCGCAGCAACTGGCACGCCTGCCGGCATCTGGACAATGGAAAGAAGAGCATCCATTCCTCCAAAAGCAGTTCCCTCCTTGTAAACAGGGACTCCAATAACGGGTAGATTTGTAATAGATGCTATAACTCCTGGAAGTGCAGCAGACATACCGGCGATGGCAATAAGCAATTTAATTCCTCTACCTTCACATTCCTTTATATACTCCTTTAATATATCCGGAGTCCTGTGTGCCGAAATTATTCTTTTTTCATAGCTTACTCCGAAATAGTCCAGCACCTCTTTCGTCTTATTAAATATACCAATATCCGAATCACTGCCCAGAATGATTGCTATTTCGGCCATCTCCCACTCCTTTTTAAGAGATTAATCAAACAGATTAAACATCCATTCCATATTGATATATACGGCGATTCAATTTTACTTTTGGTATTATAAAAGATGCTACCAAAAATTGAAAGTGATTAATTTTCATACTTCGTATTTCTTAAACTCATCCTCAACTCTTTTCTTCACATATGTGACTATTTCATCAACCTTAATTTTACTCTTTGAGCGAGTTTTTCTTTCGTAGAACTCGACTATTCCATCCTCAAGGCCTTTATCTCCAATTGTCACCCTAAAAGGGATACCTATTAAATCTGCATCCTTAAACTTTACCCCCGGTCTTAAATCCCTGTCATCCAGCAGTACATCAATTCCACTGCTTAACAGCTCATTGTAAATCCTATCAGATACCTCTCTGGTTTTGCCGGAATATTTTATTGGAAGCAGATATATATGATAGGGGGCCACAGTTATTGGCCAGATTATCCCATCATCATCATTGTTCTGCTCTATTATTGCGGCTACAGTCCTTTCAACCCCAATACCGTAGCAACCCATAATAGGAAACCTCTCTTTGCCACTCTCATCAAGGTACGTTACCGAAAAAGCCCTTGTGTATTTATCCCCGAGCTGGAAGATATGCCCCAGCTCTATCCCATGAAAAATCCTGAGTTTACTACCGCACTTCGGGCATAAATCTCCTTCAGAGACCATCCGGATGTCGATAAAATCTTCAATATTTTTTATATCTCTCTCTACATCAACGTTGATGTAATGATAATCCTTTTTATTACCACCGCATACACCACATTTAATATCCCTTACACTTTCATCAGCAACGACTTTGACACCTTCGACACCTATTGGGCTCATAAAGCCCGGTGGAAGACCCAACTTCTCTTTTATTTCGCTCTCCTCTGCTGGCATAATTTCTGCTGCAGAAAGGTAATTTTTCAGTTTTGTCTCGTTAATATTTAAATCCCCTCTTATTAGCGCAAGGACAAATTCCCCGCCATCTGTTTTATACACCATAGTTTTAATGAGATACTCGTACGGCTTTTTTAAAAATGCGCTTAAATCCTCTATTGTCTTAACATCAGGAGTGGGTACAAGTTCCTTTTCGCCGCAGCTTTCGTATTTAAACTCCCTGTAAGGCGAATAAGCCTTCTCAATATTTGCAACATATCCGCAGCTATCACATTTAACTATCTGTTCTTCTCCTACATGGGAAGGAACCATAAACTCTTCAGATTTATTTCCGCCCATCGCACCGGAGTCGGCCTCAACAGGTATAGTCTCCAGCCCGCATCTATAAAATATTCTTTTGTACGCCTTTGACATATCATCGTATGTCTTCTGAAGGGAAGCCCAGTCATCCTCCTGGTGGAAAGAATAGGCATCCTTCATAATGAACATCTTTCCCCGCATCACACCAAATCTTGGTCTGATTTCGTCTCTGAATTTCAAACCTATCTGATAAACTGTTATGGGCAGGTCCCTGTAAGATTTTATATGGTCCTTCATTAAATCAGTAAAAACTTCCTCATGGGTTGGTGATAGAACAAAATCCTGTTTATTTCTGTCTTTTAATCTGAATAATTCAGGTCCCATAGCATACCACCTGCCGCTCGTTTTCCAGAGTTCGGCAGGAATTAACACCGGCAGGGAGAATTCTATGCTGTTGATGCTGTCCATCTCTTCTCTGATTATATCCTCCACCTTTCTGACAACCTTCAATCCAATAGGCAGCAGAGAATAAACACCACTGGAAAGCTTTTTAATCATCCCTGCTCTCAGCATCAATATATGGCTCTTTATAGTGGCCTCTCTTGGGACCTCTTTGGAAGTTGGAATAAAGGTCTTTGAGTATCTCATATTCACCCCGTGAAATTTAAAATTGGAAAAAATATAATATGGCTGATAAAAATATTCAATTTTTAAGTAAAATGAGGTTGAATAATAAAAAATTATATGTTAATCTCCTCTTAAATGGAGGTCAAAGATGAAAAAGATTGTATTAGTTACATCTATTATAATAGTAACATTTGTAACCTCGCTGTCCTTCGGCGGCACAACGATTACCGGGTCATACGGATACTTTACAGTGCCCACCCCAAAAACCGATTCCAAAGGCTATATCAATATAAACACCGGATATATATTTTCGCCTGGCAACTTCTACCTCTCCTTTAATGCTGTTCCAATAAATAACCTTGAAATATCGGCGGCGAAGGAGGTTCTCACCTATCAGAATTCCGGGGGAATGAAATATACACCCTATATACTGGGAGCAAAGTATACATTTTACGGCTCAGGTGGTAGTTTGAATGCGGCACTGGGCATTCAGTTTGAATTTGTAGATAAAGAGGTCGGTCTGCCCGGAATACCAATAACCATATACGGAGTGGTAAGCGAAAGTGCCGGCAAACTAGGGAATATAAGTACAGGTCTTGGTTATACACTGGGAATAAATGCAGGTTACAACATCAACTTTATGCTGGGGCTTGAAAAGGCCATCATAGGAAACCAGCTGTATTTCATAGGAGAGTTTACCAATTTCAGTGTAAGGCAGGGGTACGGTCTTCCATGGAACGTGAACAGGGGAATATTCAATGCTGGCCTTTTGCTGAAGCTCAACAAGCTTATATCTTTTAAACTGGTAGGATATGATCTTTTTGATCATTTCATAACTGTAAGCCTGGGAGGCGAATTGAGACTAAAGGGATTTTAATCATATCCCTGGAGGTAGTTTCCCTAAAAAATAAAAATCAGAAAATGTGCAAAAGTTACGCAATATTATAAAATATAAGAATTGAGCTGATTTCCGTATAAATATAGCAATAGTTGTGTTAAAAATTAGCTTCTATACCTAATTCTAATTTTCCATTTGCTTTAAAATTAGATTAATAAATGAGTTTACTATAAAAACCGGTTTTTGTGATTTCGAGCAAAGCGAAGAAATATCTTTTATTTTCGAACGTAACGTGGTGAAGTGCAATTTTGAGCGAAGCGACGAAATCTTTAATACATGGGGGAATTACAGATTTCTCGCCTTGATTAATCAAGGCTCGAAATGACAGTACTATACCTTTTTAGAGTGGACTCATAAATAAAATGTTTCATTTTAATATATCTTTTATGAAGATTCTGTGGGAAAATTTTTTAACTTTATTTATTGTTACGTAACTTTGAAACAAAGTCAAAAATCAAATTAAAGGCTCCCTTTACAGCAGGTTAAACTCAATATCCATACTCCCCGAAATATATACCCATAAAGATAAACAAATGAACATGATGAATAATAAATGATTTAAATCATGCTGTGGTAATTCTTTAAAGTTTTTGCACTGCTTTTATTTTAATTTACCTTAGCAATTAGAAGGGTTACATAAAGCTACAGCGATCTGAATTAACGATCAATATTAACAATCTAATTTGATAATCTAAATTAACAATTTACGTTATTTTTGTTTTTACAGGTTTATCTTTTTTCTGAAAATATTGAACTCTCTCTGTTTGCGCTTTATTAAATCCGGCGGGACTTTGTTTGAATGTCTCGTTCTTCTCATAGACTTCGCTATTTTTCTGACCATCTCTATATCAAGTGTGTGACCTGATTTGTAGGCTATAAAATGTGCTACTACTCTGGTACCAAGAAGAGCCATATCGCCTATCAAATCCAGTATTTTATGCCTTACACACTCATCACTAAATCTCAGTCCTTTGTTGATCATTCCATCTTTTGTAAATATTATAGCATTCTCGACCGATCCGCCCCTTGCAAGATTATAGCTTTTTAATTTCTCAATATCCTCATAAAAACCAAATGTCCTGGCTGGCGCTATCTCTTTTTTAAAGATTTCTCTGGTCACTACAAACTGGGCAGTCTGCGTACCAACAGCTTTGCTTTTACTTGTAAAATCGATGGTGTATGTAACCTTAAAACTGGAGCTTGGTAGTGCTATTAGGTAGCTCCCGTTCTTTTCAACCCATAATGGATAGGGAAGATACACGGGAGTGCAAATTGCATTCTGGATTACAACCCCTGCTTTTTCTATTTTTTTGACAATTTCTTTTGAAGATCCATCAAGTATCGGCATCTCATCTTCATCGACTACCACGTAAAGATTCGTCACACCGAGCGAGTAAAAAGCAGCCATAAAATGCTCAATCGTTTTAACTGAATAATTTTCATTCCCGATTGTTAAGGCATTGTTGGTTTCTATAATATTGCTGATGTGAGCTTTAATACCTCTGCCCTCTTTTAGACTTTGATCTATATTAAAACTCTTTCCAATCTTATCCCTTATGAAAATAATTCCTGTATCAGGAGGTGCGGGTAAAAGCATGATATTGCTCATCCTGCCCGTATGTAATCCAATCCCTTTAAAACTAAGCTCTTTTCGAATAGTACCCTGAAAATACATACTCAACTCCAGCCCAATATTCCTAGATATTTACTGAACATTAAATAGCAATTTTTATACCATACTAACTGGTACCTTCATCTTTTTTTGGATTTATTAACATCCGGATAGTGATAATACGTGGATAATTTTTTGCATTTTTAGCAAAAATAGAAGATATGTGGTTATTAAAAATCAGAATTTTCGGGATTTTATACTATATATTAATATATTTTTTAGTATATGTGTCATCTTTGACACATATATTGATTTTTTTCCACAAAATATGTCGCCAATTAGAAAGGCGGGTTTAAATAATCTTCATTGAAAATGCTATGAATATTAATACTGCTGTAGTTGATTTCAATACTCTTCCCATCCATTTCTATTTTGACATTCGAGGGCATACTTATATACTCTAAATCAACTATCTTACCGTATTTAATATTAACCATATACTCTTTTGTTCGGTACTCTATCTCCTTTGGCAGGATATTATTGTTCATAGCAAAAGTTATAATCTCTGAATTATCTGATCCTTCCAGAATAACTCTTTCGCTTCCTTCAACTGTTTTTTTAACTCCACTTTCCTTCAACAGAGGAATTCTCATTACGAAAATATCTTCAATATAGTCGGGATTGATCTCAAGACCAAGCAGATCCTTAAAAAAATGGGATAGATCCATGTACTGCTTTTTTTCTTTCTTTACAAAATTGTAAATCATAACCTTATCATTATTCGATATCAGGGTAAGAAGAGGTTTTTTGAAGATAAAATCTTTCAAATTTATGCGTATAAACTCAGGAGTCTCATAGTTAAAAAGTTCCAACCTGAAACTCTCAATACTACCATTATGGCGAATTATTATGGTTCCTTTTGCTTTAACATCCTTAATTTTATCGTTGTACTCATTGATCTTTTCGATAACAGCTTCTTTTCTGGATTCAGTCTTTAACATACTCACTCTGGTAGCACAAGAATTCAGAAAAGATACGATTAGTATTAAAGCAACCGGTACAAATAAACTAATTCCCCTCTTCATCTCCAACTCCGTTTAATGTTCTTTTTACATTTTCTATCTTCTCAATAATCCTTTCAACACTTTTAATTTTAAGTGCTTTCTGCCATGTATTAATTGCCTTTATCTTTAAACCCAGCTTCAGGTAGATATCACCCAGGTGTTCATATATGATATAATTCTCCTCGTCACCACTTTCAGGATTTAAATTCTTAATTGCCTTTTCCACATACTCTCGGGCCCTTTCATAATCACCCATCCTGTAGTAAACCCATCCCATGCTGTCAAGATAAGCCGAATTTTCAGGTTCCTTACTAAGCGCTTTCTCTATGTATTTTTTCGCTTCGTTCAGTCTTGTACCGCTATCGGCCAGTAAATATCCAAGATAGTTTAAAACAATCGGGTCATTGCCGTTAAGTTTTACAGATTCATCAAGATATTTTATTGCTTCAGAAATATTACCCATTCTTTCGAGACATACACCGGCGTTAAAAAAGTACTTGGGATTCTTTTCGTTTAGCCGGATGGCCTCTTTAAAGGCTTTTAATGCCTCCCTATATCTTTTAAGATACCTGTATTCGATTCCAATAAAGAAATACAGCTTGTCATCTTTTGGAAAGTAGCTAAGGGCCTTTTTAAAACTCTCGATCGCATTTAAATACTCGTTCTTTTCATCGTAAAGAAGTCCTATCTTTATAAATACGTCTCCTTTCTCTTCGCTGTGTTTGGAGAAATAGATGTAGTTATCCAACGCCCTGTCTATCATTCCCATTGCACTGTAAATATCACCCAGAAGATACCTGTTTTCCAGATAATTCGGATCCATAAGCTCAACATTCTTTGCTTCTTTGAGGGCCTTTTCATACATACCGAGTTTTAAATACTCATTGGCAAGCATAAAACGCCACTTTTTTTCCATATCAATATCTTTTCTAAGCTCCGCAATCTTAATAAGTCCGGTGTAGGAAGCTATTACGTTAATATCATCCTTTATGGATTTCTCAAATAACTCTTTAGCCTCGCTGTATCTTCCCTTTTCGAAATTGATGATAGCCCTTGTAAGGTTTGATATCTTACTTTTATCCTTTATTCTTGATAGAACAGGCTGGGGGTCCTGTCCTTCTATGAACAGGTTGGCAGCATAATCTTCGAGCATCTCATCATTTAGAAGATTCTTATTATCTAGCTTTTTGAAAAGTTCCAGTGCCTCACCTGTATTCCCCTGGCTTAAATTTATATAAGTCAGGTAAAATATCGCTTTTTCGTTTGTCGGGTCATATTTCAAAACCTCCGAGTATTCCTTTTTCGCCAGTTCAAGCATACCCTTTTTTGTATACAGATATCCAAGATTCAGTCTTACGTCTATTAATCCAGGATTTTTTGCAAGTATTTTCCTGTAAAGATCAATCAATTTGTCATCAAGTTTCAGCTCGTGGTAGACCTTTGACAGAGTTATCATTATCTGTAAATTATCGGGATTATTCCTGTACAATTTTTCAAGATATCTTTTTGCTTCACTGTAGTTTCCCTCATCAAAAAGAATATATGAAAGTATTCTTAACGATGTCTCATCATCGGGATTTAGTTCAAGGGCCTTTTGAGCATATTTTTTTGATTCTTCTCTCTCACCCATCATATTGGTTATCTCGGCAAGCATCGAGTATATCTCCGGCGGAGGATACGACTCCTCTTTTAATGCCTTTAAAAACGCATCCTTTGCCTCCGGAAATTTGTTTTCGTAAAGGTAGTAGAACCCAAGAGAGAAGTTTGTCATAGCATCAACATTGTCACCGAATACCATAAGGGGTACAAATAGGATAAACAACAGAAGAAAAATAAAAATAAATCTCTTATCCATTTTATTATTCATTGCCCTTTCCAGATGTAGCATAATAGTAATTTAATACTCAACATTTTTTTATTCTATATTATTTTGTAATTATTTACATTAACTGAATATTAATTTGCTTCAAAAAGTATTAAAATAAAACAGATAAAGGAGGTATCTCAGGGATTATTTTTAATGAATTCAATTTTCCAGTTTAAAAACCACAGGCACAAGTATTGTTGTTACAACAGGCACTCCATTTTTCAAAGCAGGTTTGAACTTCCATTTTAATGATGCTTTAAGAGCCGATCTATCCAGGATATCATATCCAGAACTTTTTTCCACAGTTGAATATATTACTTTTCCCTCACCGTTAATCTTAATCCTAAGATATACCGTCCCCTCGTATCCCTTAAGTCTTGCTATTCTGGGATATATCGGTTTTTTATTAACAGTAAAATCCGGGTATACTACTCCTATCGGTGATTTCTCTCCGATAGCACTTTCAGGTCTCTTGTTGAATCCATTCTTCAAAACCGCTGAGTTATTATTTTCACTTAACTTTTTAAATGATTGTTCGGCCTCAAGTTTTGTAGCCTGTTCTACCTCCTGTTTTACCTTGCCCGTGTATTTTGTTTCTAGGTTCTTTAATTTCTCTACCGTTCTCTCTTTCTGAATGTTCTTTACAGTGCTATCCTTTTTAAATATCCTCTCATTTTTTTCTTTTTGTAAGACTTTTTTTGAAACTTTACTTCTCTTTACTGTACTACTGGATACTGTCTTTTTTTTATAGGTTTTCTGTTTACTCGATCCAACAAAGGTTATCCTTACAACCGAAGCAAACTCTTTTGTCTTAGCAGGATATTTACTCTTCACAGGAAATATGCTCCCTATAAACATCAGAACTACAGCATGTATTATCAGAGAGGCAATTATAGATACCAGTAATGTATGGGTGCGGATAAAATCAGGCAAAATTCTTTTTAAATTGAGGTTGAACACATCAAACTTTTCTAAAGGGATTGTGTATTAAAAACAGGGCAGGTTAACATCCCTGCCCTGCATTAAAGTCTTAAATTTAAAATATAGCTTTAACAAATCTTCCAGCCATGGGCAGCTCGCCAACCAGCGGGCTAGCATATTCCCTGAACTTTCTCTCATCGATCGTTCCGTCTTCTTTGATCCATTCTTTTGGAAAACTCTTTGTGTTTCTCTGCACACTCTGAAGTGGAGTTACAAATGTTTCGATCTCATACTTTCCCTTATCTTCAATTCTCCTTATAGCTATGCTGCCCTCATCAAAATTGTTCTGAACTGCTGCTACTACTGCATCCACTCCCACTTTGTAAGCTTCGTAGGCATCAACTTCAGAGATTGCCAGAGGGAACGATCTCTGAGGATAGCCGAGCGTATCTGCCCTCACTCTTTTGATGTTAAGGCTGCTCTTTACTATCAGTGCGAGAATATCGCCGAGCATTCCCGAGCCGCTTAAACTTACATTGCCGTGTGAGTCTACCTCCACCGTTTTATTATCACCCTTCGGTAGGTATTTCTTTGGAAGATTAATCTGAACAAAGCTATTCAACCACTGGGACATATATTCAGGCTTCTCTCCGGGTTTCAGGTTGTATATTCCCTGTTTATTAATACCTTCGGATACAGCTATTAAAGCTCGTCCATGCTCTTTAAAGGTCCTATCAACATCATCGAGAAATTTGTCAAGATTAAAAGCAACCTCTGGAATATAGACAAGATGAGGTCCATCTTTGGGATATTGTTTTGCCAGCAGACTTGCTGCTGTGAGGAATCCAGCGTTTCTTCCCATACAAACATTTATTTTAACACCCTTCAATGCCCTGTTATCCTCATTGTCTCCAATAAATGCAGAAGCTACATACCTTGCAGCACTGCCATAACCTGGGCAATGATCTGTAACCAGAAGGTCATTGTCTATAGTTTTCGGAATATGTACGACTCTCAGTTCATACCCTTCTTCCGCCGCATAACTGTTTATTATGTAGGCTGTTTCAGCGGAATCGTTTCCACCGATATAGAAAAAATACCTGACATTCATCTTTTTAAAATTGTCAAAGATCTTTAGACACTCCTCTTTCGTGGGTTTGTGCCTTATAGACCCTAGAGCAGCGGCGGGAGTGTTTGCTATCTGCTGAAGCACAAAATTGGGCTGTTCAAACAGCGGTACATACTCATTGTTTAACATTCCCTGAATTCCGTGCCTTGCACCGTAGAATTCAAGGATCTCTTCATGTTTTCTTGCCTCAACAATTGCTCCTATGAAGCTTCTGTTAATTACTGCAGTCGGGCCTCCTGATTGTCCTATAACAGCGTTGCCTTTTGGACCTGCCATATCTTCAACTCCTTTAACATGGGATTTATTTAAATAATATTCAATTTTCTGAAAATCAATAACATTTTTTTCAATCAGTAAAATAAACATAGAGTTTAAGATCCGCCATCACATCATGGATCACCGTTTTGAGCTAATTGAAAATTAGTAATTCGAGTAATTAAAATAACATAAACATCTGGTGAAAATCATGAAAAAGTAAATAAACTGGTGTGAGTTTAAAGATCTTAAATATACAGGCAAAAAATTGCTTAAATTTATAATTTATTGTAAATGCTTATGATTATTAAGTACAGCAAGGAAAAACGCAAGGCCTATCTCCAATAATCAATCATAACTAAAATGATCAAAACAGGTTGAAACAGGCCAGGTTTTATGCCGTCCAAGATCATAATCTCATCGTATTAAAAGTATCGGATAATTGCAAAGATGAGAAGAAAACAGAAAACAATATATATAAGCTGCTGTATGACTTTACCATTTTTACACTTCAAATATTGTAAAAGATTTTGGCTTTACAGAGACGAAACCCTAAATCTATCCAAAAACATTAATATTTATGTAGCAATATCCCAAACATAAAAATATACTGTCTATTTCAAACTTTTATTAAATTAATGGAGATGGGACTCTATTATTTTCTCATCTATCTGATTTAGTTTAAGTAAATCATACATTTTTAGTAAAATATTTATTAAGTTAAGGCCAGCCTGTTAATACAACTGATGTTTACATTTTGTAATAGTAAAATCTGACCTTTCTTTTAAAGATAGGCGATGGGTCTTGGTCAATGTAGATGGATACCTCCCCATACCTGGGTAATTTTTTTTCATCTATCATAAAAACAACGGAAGTGCTCTCGTTTTTTCCCAGCGTTGCATCCTGAAATTTTTTTGATGTGTTATACCCACCACTTCCCTTTCCAACTATCTTTAACACTACGGATGATTTATTGGATAGATCTATCTTATTGGATCCGGTATTGCTTACTGTTACCGCAAACATTACCCTGTGTCCTCTGACACCGCTGATATTTAATTCATATTTTAAATTATCAATAGATTTCACCTCATAAACATTGGTTGGCCTGTTTATTATATAGATAACAACAGCAATAATTACTATATCAATAAATAAAACCAAAAGCCGTCTGCTTCTCTTGGATTTAAAAAAACCGGTATGTTTTGTCTCAAGGGTTCTGTGAAGTTTTTTTAGCCTTTCATCTCTGTTGTAGTAGAAAATTAAATCCTGTTCTGGATTTAAACTGTGTCTTTTTCCTTCACCGTCAACACTGCCTTCATTTTTATCTTTCATAGCCAGAGAACATATCTCCCAAAAATCTAAACCGATAGATAACTAAAAATACTCCTCGAATCTATTTATTTGCATTTTTAAAGGCCTCAATCTTTTCTTTTATAATTTCTTTGAAACTCTTTTTCTGCTCGAATGTATTTATAAGTTCATCGCTTCTCCATCTGTAGAAATAGACATACTTTTTTCCAACTTTAAGTGCACACATAGAGCCATCCCTGTTTACCGTCATATCCTGCCATATTCCATCTTTCTCAAACTTAAAGCTTCTTTTTGCGATAATCGTTCCATCTGGTTTGAATATCGTAACAATCGAGGTAGTCGAATTTATATACTTCCATAAAAATCCATCTCCATACCTATCCATCCCTATAAACTCCTGGGTTGTTTCAATTTTGTTTCCCCTTCTGTTTTCCCATATATAAGTTTTCTCAATTTTATGGGTATCAAGGTTGTAGAACACCAGTTTGTAGTACAAAAGGTCTCTTTTGTATTTTTCTCCAATCTTTTTCTCTTTGTTGATCTTCTTCTCGAGCTTATCTATTTCAATCTCCTCTCCCCACAGATGCTCCTCTTCTTTCATCTTCTTTGTATCGTAAAGGGTCTCATAGGTGGATATCCAGTAAACCAGGTAATTCTTTGTGGAAAACGGCAGGGTGTCCATTATAAAAAATGCCCTTCCATTTTTATTTTTCAGCTTTACAAGGTCATCAGAAATCACAACCCTGTGAGCAATCAGGTTACCGTTTTTATCGTACTTGTAGTAATTCCATTTGCTCCATGAATCATCCGCTGTAATTACAATCAGGTTATCATTTTCATCCACAGTGACCCTGTAAACATAGTAAAAGGGATTGCCATCTCGCCCCTCTTTTCCAATCTTATACAGATAATTCCCCAGTCTATCAAACTTTAAAATGTACGAAACATAATGTTCCTCTTCTCCGCCTCCATTCCCATTTCCATTATTTGCACTAAAAATATTTATTTCATTTGTATCGGTGGGTTCTTGAATAAACTTATTTTCCACATAAATTGAATTTATACTATCAACAGCAATATTTCCGATTGTATCAAATGGATATTTTTTTCTCTGCTTTGTTCTCAACAGTTGATCGTTACTTTTATTAACCTCGGGTGTACCTTTTGAGAGGACCAGTATTACATCCCCCAGTGTGGTTACCTTCATCACCTTGTGGTTAACCCTGTCTACAAGGTAAAAAAAGCCATTGATAAACTTCAACTCATCGGGGCCTACAAACAATCCATTTTTCTCTCTCTTCACACCAACTTCTTCTATCCCGCTTCCAATTGGCAGTTTAAACAACTGTTCCTTTTTAAGTTCTGAAATTCTATGTCTGCCGCAACCTCCAAGTACGATAGGAAAGAATAGGGCTACTAAAACTGCATACAGGTATAAAATATTTCGCTTTTTCATTTACACACCTGCCGGTATATTTTATCAAAAAATTAATTTAAGCATTTAATTAAGAGTTGAAAACTGAATAAAATAGATATAGAAAAATATTGACTATTGTAATATAAAAATAAAACTTATTATTAGAATCGGCAGTTTTGTCAATTCTAAAATTATTAGAATTGATTTTTAAATATTAAGGTGTTAGATTTGATTTTATGAAGAATCCAATAGTTAAGATATTCGGCAGTAAATACGAACGGGACATAAAAAGGCTTCGTCCGTATGTAGAAAAGATAAATAGCCTAGAAAAAGAGATTAAAACATTATCAGACTCTGAACTCAGGAATAAAACCGACGAATTCAAGGCACGTCTTCAGGCCGGAGAAACCCTCGACGACCTCCTTCCCGAGGCCTTTGCTGTAGTTAGAGAAGCTGCTGTAAGAACAATAGGGATGAGGCATTTCGATGTTCAGCTAATGGGTGGAGTGGCTCTGTATCAGGGCAAAATAGCTGAAATGAAAACTGGTGAAGGAAAAACCCTTGTCGCCACCCTTCCTCTATACCTCATAGCCCTTGAAGGCAAGGGAGCACACCTTGTTACAGTTAATGACTATCTTGCCAAAAGGGACGCTACATGGATGGGACCGATCTACGAATTCCTCGGCCTATCGGTCGCCTATCTATACCATGATATGCCCTTTGAAGAGAGAAAAAAAGCTTACCAGGCAGATATAACTTACGGTACGAACAATGAATTTGGTTTTGACTATCTCCGTGATAACATGGCGGAGGATAGAGAATTTATAGTACAGAGGGGACATCACTACGCGATAGTAGACGAAGTGGACAGTGTACTGATAGATGAAGCACGTACTCCTCTAATCATATCAGGTCCTGCTGAATCGGCATCGGAGCTATACTACGAGTTAAATCCAAAGATAGCAAATCTGGTTAAAAGACAGAAATCAA
>JALXDB010000337.1 GCA_026990615.1 Spirochaetota bacterium | reverse complement strand
TTTTTATCGTATTGAAAACTTAAAATTATGTATTTTTTAAACTAAAATTCAAAATCAGGTATTGGCCTTACAAAAATAATTACAGACAAAATGAAAAGACATTTTAATCAGGTTAATGAGTTTCGCACATCATTACAGGGTGTGTGCTCTTTTATCGAAGGGACCGATAGAAGTACAAACTTTATAAGCGGATAAAAGGAGATGTTGCACTATTTTTTCATAGAAGAATACATGGTTAATCTTAAACATAAGGAGCATTATAGGCAGAACAGCAAATTAAACAAATCCTTTAAAAATTACTCTATCGATTAAAAAAATGGCATAATTCATACTGACCGTCATTCATACCTTTTCCAGCTCCATACCTCTGTAGAGGATTCCCTTTTTATAAAAAATAAATATCATTATCATCTGAACAACAGCAGTAAACAGGGCAAGTAAAAAACAGAAAAGATACACCATCTGCATCGAATAATGTTCAAAAATTATGCCTCCCACTGAAGAACCTGTAATCAATCCAGATGATAGCATTGCCTCGTTAATGGCCATTCTTGCAGATCTTTTGGGGCTACCGGATACCCCGTGGAAAACACTGTTAAAATAGCTGAGAGACATTAAAAAACCAATAACTGCAAGAATCAACCCTATAAACAACTTACCTTTTACATATATAAAAATATAAACAACCAGACCTAACAATAGATGCCCGACAACAATCTGTTTCCAGTTGAAATGCCAGAAACTGGTTCTCCCAAGAATTATAAAACCGATTGCCGCAAAAATCGCCCTTTCCTGTAAAAGAAGACCTATTGTCTTCTCGTTGTACCCGAGTACCTGCCTGGCATAAAGAGGAAAAACAGTTAGAATAACACCTATAACAACATAGGTGGAATATATTCCAACCCATGAAGGGAACCTCAGGGGGGTGCTTCTATCAATCTTTTTTGCCTCTTCTCTTTTTATTACCTCAATCCACTTATCGTTTTTAATGAGTGGGAGAGTCAGACTTGCTCCCGTTATCAGCACTGTTGTTATAAAAAAGAGAGAAGCTCCAACAACTATGGGTAGCGATCTATTTATAGAGCTCAAAAATCCAGCTAAAAAAGGACTTATGCTGATCCCCACTCCCCATGAAAAATTATAGTTGGACATAACCCTGCCGAGCCTCTTCCCTTCAAAGCCCTGTGAAAGCCATCCTACTATGGGAGGCCAGAATAGAGACATGGCAAGGCCCCATCCTCCATAGAGAAAATAGATGAAGGAAAAATCCTTAATAAATATTATTGAGAAAACAAGCACGGACATTAAAAAAGAGGATATAATAAGCAAAAATCTTGGAAGTATTCTGTTAAAAAAGGGACGTACAAAAAGACAGCCAATTACGTACAAAAAGGACCATAAGGCCGATAAAAATCCCACTTCAGAAGGGGTTACTCCGAAAATATCCCTGACATAAAAGATAATACCCAGACTTACAATACCGACTCCGGTTGAAACAAGAAAGGTTGAAGGGAAAATAACAGCAGTTTTACCGATACCTGAATAGAACGACTTTATTAGCTGAATTCGATGGCTGACATATCGGAACTTCATACATGATATATTATACAAAAAAGACAAAAAATTAAATAAAAATCAACCGTAAATACAGCCAGGCCCGGGTATATCTAAATAATCATTAAATCTACTTTTTAATCGTCGTTAAATACCTGTAAAAATCAACAACATCGGCATCCAGCCCATAGGTGTATACAAAATCTGTTGCAACCTTTGTAGCAACTATTGCATTGAGGTAATTATCGGGTACTCTCTTCAGTATGTTGTCAAGACCAACAAGCTCTAACAACGGTTTTGGAGTATACCTCTCTACAACAATCCTCTTAAAATCTTTTTCATTAACAAGATCCGAATTGTAAACCGAATCAGTAATATCGTTAATCCTCTTGCTCACCATATTTGTAAGTATGGTAAAAGGTATCCCCTTCTCTTCATGCTCTTTCCACATCAGTTCGAACTCGGCTCTTGCATTTGCCTTGATTCTTTTGATTATCTCATCTATATAGGCCTTTCTAAAATCCGATATAACGCCATCCCGGACCATCATCTTCTCTTCATACTCTTCATTACTCAGAGCAAGGGATGCATAAACCTCCAGGGATGATGATGTAACGCCGCCCTTGTTTGTCGAGGCGTCCTTCAGTACAATAATACCATTCTCCTCAAGCCTTAATCTGGCATCTTCAGTTATAAAGAGATTGGCTCCCTCTACAATAATTTTAAATTTCGGATTGCCATTCTCATCGAAAATCTGCTTCCAGTTGTTTATATTGATTGCTGCGGGTCTCCCGCCGCACGGGACAAAAAGGTCCGCCTTTGCAAGAGGATGAAGATGAAACTTATTTCTAAAATCTTCTCCATTATGAATGATAGTACCATCGGGCAATTTCACCTCTTTATCATTTATAGAGACGAAAAATCCTTTGGGAGACAGCAAAGACCTGTTAAAATTTTCCGCAGGGACTCTCTTTTTCGCCAGCCTTACAAGCTCATCACGGTTGAGGCCCTCAGGATCGTAGAGAACTCCGCTTCCATCCACAACAGCTATTGTTTTATCCTTTGACATTAAAATCTCATTGCTACCGAGATCCCCGTCCGGTCCACCGGTCTGTATTTTAACTATGTTTTCTTCTTTCAACCCCAGTTTCTCAAGCACTCCCAGAACATACTCATGCACTCCGGCCGTTGTCATACCATACATATCATGGGGAATCCCACCGATAGCCGGAGATTTACCTGTGCTGAAAGATTTCCAGTATTCATAACCGCGCCTCCTTGCATACAGGGCTGCCCAGTCCATAAGATGTGCGGTTCTCTCATCCGGGCCCAGAAACAGGATCTCCCTCTTTTTGTACAGATCCTTCACCTCCTCGTTCGGCATTATAAGGTCCATCATTCCATCTATATAGCTCTTAAAGGCCCTCTCCTCCTCATCCTGGTTTTTCAGATAGAGAAGTATCGTGCCTTTGGATCCACCCTCGGGGATATCTTTGTTCTTCTTCTGCTGGGTTGATGCAAGATTGTAGTTTTCCAGAAATATGGTATCGAGGTTATTCTCATATGCAGTTAAGTTGCGCGATTTAACAAGCCTTATTCCACCCCTCGCAATATCCCTGAATCTAACATGAAAACCTATAAACTCCCTTCCAACAAAGAAAAATATTCCAAATGGTTTTTCTGGAAAATCGATGTCATTTAAAAAACCAGGATTTAACCTGTAGGCCATGCAGGTTTTATCCCTCATAAAAAAGTTGGTTTTACATATAAGATTGTTGAAAGTGATAAAGTAGTTCAGAATAGTTTTATCCTTGTTTGACGGTACATCCTGCTCTATCTTTTCGGATATGCTTTTCTCAAGCTCCTTAAGATTATCCCCTCTACTAGCCGGAGAAAGCTTTTTTTCAAAATGCTCATAGATAAGAGATACTATATCCGCATGCTCCATCACCGCCTGGGCTATTCTGGATTCTGAGAATGTATCTTTTATTAACCTCATCTTAAGGGTATCCAGTATCCCCTTAGCTTCGGGCTGGTCTTTGAGAGCTTCGGTAAGGGTTTTGTACTCATCTGTGAGAACGGTTAAAAACTGGTGGGTGAACGCAGCCGCTGAAATTGCATACATTGTTTTCTGAGGCGAGTAGACCTCATCGAGAAACAATTTCGTAATGGGGTTATCGGGAAGCATTACAACTGCATTTAGATCCCTCTCAAACTTTGAGATTGTTTCGTCATCAAGTCGGTCAAAGTAAAAGGTGTATATCCTTTTATTGTCAAAAAAAGGCTCTCTGTATTTTCTATTTGAAAATATGTTGTACTCGTATAGCAGATGTGAAAAGTTAGTCAGAAAATGCCTCGAGCTTTCGCCGTGAATACCAACCATTACCCGTGTCTCACCGGTTTCGGGCTTATCGCTGATCATTATATAGGGCGACTCCCGGTTGTTCATAGATTCCCATGCCACTTCGTACCGTTTAATCGTTTCTGGAGATGATTTTTCAAGAAAGGCCCTATTGGCTGCTTCCTTAAATGATATCGATTTTTTATTCTCAATACCTTTTTTATACTCGGGCTTAGTTAATACGTAAAATCTAAGGTAGTTACCCCTTATCTTCTTTTTTGTCCTATAACTCTCTAGTCTAAAGAGAGGATATTTTCTCTCAATTCTCCTCTCAATCTCTTCAGTTTTCGATGATACATCCTCAACTATATATACTGCCTTATCCTTCCTCTCATTTATAAGCTGTATACCAACCCCCTCACCTCCGTGCTTTGACACAAGCTCCGAGGCACTTATCGCTATAAGATGCTTGGCAATATCATCGATATCTGTAGTTTTAAAGTAATAGTCATCTATTCCAAGCTCTATGGTAAACCATTCAATTTCACGCCTAGCCTTTTCAGGGGTTATATACCCGGTTTTAAGCATATAATCTTCGAGTTTAACAAGGTCTTCCAGCGATAGGGGATTATTCTTTGCTATATCGCTTAAACTCTTCATCTTATCCTCCATCTCCTATTAATTTAATTGAAAATTTAAACTACAAATTTGACAATTTTATCTCCATATTTACATAGAGTAATCATAATTATAATTCAAGTCAAATAAACTTTTAGACATATATACAAGTTATTGGTCAGAGCAAAACAACATTCTTTTACTACTGTAACGCTACAGAATATAACAAGATTTTACTCCAACTGTCCGAAATTTTTAATTTCTATAGATAGATTTATAAAATATAGAGGAT
>JALXDB010000336.1 GCA_026990615.1 Spirochaetota bacterium | reverse complement strand
TGTATAAAATGAGCCCACCAGGTTTTTGCCCTCTTTTAAATTTATACCTACCTTCCCGCCAATTGATGAGTCCGCCTGCGAAAGGAGTGTTGTTGGTATTTGAACAAAATCCACCCCCCTCATATATGTGGAAGCGGCAAAACCTGCAAGGTCCCCTATAACTCCTCCTCCCAATGCCACAACAACCGAATCTCTTGTTAATCCAGCCTTAACCATATCTCTAAGCAGAGAGTGGTAGTACCTGATACTTTTTATCTTTTCACCGTAAGGCATTATCCTGTTTTTTACTCTAAATCCATTTCTTTTAAGTTCTTTCATCAGTCCCTTTAAATGATACTTTGCAACATTTTTGTCGGTGATTATATAAAATATTTCGCCTGTTTCTTTCCTGTTGCCGAAATACTCCTGAAAAATTTCCACCGCACTCTTTAGCCCCTCCCTGCCTATGTATATCCTGTAGGGATTCTTTGCTCTGACTTCTAATTCTTCCATAATTCTAACCTATCCATTAATTATATTTTCCAATATCTCCTCGACAACCATAAAGGGGGTTTTCCCGCTGCTGTTGTCCACAATGATATCAGCCTGTCTGTAGTAGTTCTCCCTGTAGCTCAATAGAGATTTTACCTTTTCGTAAATCTCTCCTCCGGTAACGAAGTTTTTAAAAACTGGCCTCTTATCGGCATCTTCAATCCTGTTCACTATATCGTGAACTGTAACCATTAAATATACCACAATTCCATTCTCCTTAATTAAAGCAAGATTGCCCTCCGAGCAGGGCAAACCCCCGCCTGTAGCCACCACGGCATTTTTGATATTCCCACTCTCAACGAGCTCTCTCAAAATATCGGATTCCAGTTTTCTGAAATAGGGCTCCCCGTCGGTTTTAAATATCTCGGGTATTTTCCTTCCGACCTTTTTTTCGATTTCCGAATCTGTATCAATGAAAGACATACCAAGTCTTCTGGCAAGGAGCTTCCCTACTGTGGTTTTCCCCGAAGCCATAAATCCAATAAGAAAAATGGTCCTGTTTTTTGAAAACATGTTCATGGCTCTGCTAATCTCTACAAGATATTTCTTGCATATTTAGATATCTCTCCTTCAATTTTAAAAAACTCATCACTCCTATCACTAAACCAGTTTACAAGTGAGAAAACTCCCTGATAAATCAGCATGGAGAATCCATTAATTGCAACCGCCCCATCTTCTTTTGCTCTATTTAGAAGTCTGGTTTCCCAGGGATTGTATATCAGATCGTATACAATCTGTCCCTCTCTAAATCTTACACTTTCCGGTACAGGCGAATGATCCACATCAGGATACATACCAACAGGTGTTGTATTTACAATCAAGGTTGCCCTTTCCATAACTGAATCTATCAGGCTGGAACTATCACCAAGATATTCAACATTCATTTTGAGCTTTTCACCGCACCAATGTACAAACCTCTCTGCCTTTGATTTTGTTCTGTTTATCAAATAACACCTTTCTACTTTTAAAACTTTTAATCCATACGCAACTGCCCTTGCAGCACCTCCGCAGCCTATAAGAATGCATACAGTTCCATTTACAGCCTCCTCCAGCCCTCTATCCTTTAATGGCTGTATAAATCCTTTATAATCCGTGTTGTAACCGACAAGCTCACCGTCTCTATTAAGAATACAGTTGACCGCACCTATAGTTTCAGCGGCGCTTTCAATGGTATCAAGATACTTAACAATGGAAACCTTATGAGGAATTGTGACATTTACACCCCTCATATTTAATACTGAAATTGACTCGGCAGCTTTTTTAAGATCTTCGCTGTTGATTCTGAATGCAAAGTACCTGTAATTTATGTTCAATCTTTTCAGGGTATAGTTCATAAAAATGGGTGATATGGAATGCTCAACAGGGTCCCCGAACAGTCCAAGAATGCCTGTTTCCGAGGTTATCAATCTACCTGCCTCCCTTTAAAAATTCGATGGTCCTTGAACCAAAATAAAAAACTACGACAGTAATTATTATCCACCAGAAGTTTTTAAGCATCAAGCTCACCAGATTTTCTTCGATATTAATTCTATCGGCTTTGCCGAGCAGCATAAAAAATACCGATACTATAGAAACTGATATGGCCCTCCTCACCTCTGCTTTCGAAAAATCAAAAGAACCAGACATAATGTTGCTACCAATCAACATGGAAAATAGAACCACAACACCAAATATGCCAACACCCTCGAGGGTGTCGTAATTAACCATAAGTGCAATTCCAGCAGCCACTCCAGCTAAAATCATGACAGACCCTGCTACCACCCTCCAGTATAAGGTAATCCTCCCTTCATTTTTCATCACTCCTCCTTTTTATTAAATAAATCATCTTTACAACTACCAATATCATCAATCCGGATAAAATAGGAATTACAACCAGCAGGGATTTCATTCCAAGCAAAGTAATTACAGTTACTATTATCCCGGCGGTAAAAACTCCTACAGATATAAATATAAAGGATTTAAAAACAGGCAGGCCCAGAAAAGCAGCTATTATTGAACCTGTCCAAGCCCCTGTTACCGGCAATGGCACTGCTACAAAAAGGGCCAGCCCCCACTCACCATACCTTTCAACAATTTTTCTATTTCTAAAAGCTCGCTTCTCTAAAAAGATGAAAAAACCACTCAAGACCCCCTTTGAAATGAGAAAATTCCTAAAAGGGATCAGCAGAAAAATGATGGGCAAAACCGGAATCAAATTAAAAAATACAGCCACCAGAAAAACATACAGGGGTCGCTGCCCCAATAGAGCTACTCCCACAGGGATGCTACCTCTGAGTTCAAAAACAGGAAGCATAGAGAGGATTCCCGTAACAATGAGAGGATTTAAACCTTTTGATCGAAGTATCCTTGCAACCTTTTCAGGGTCGGCTGCTAAAACTCTCTGGGTAGTTAGTAGAAATAAAATACATATCAAAAAGAATGTTAAAAGCGTAAAACTCTTTCTATTCAATTACTCCCCTATAACCTGAACAGTTATCTCTCTCCTTCTGGGCCTGTTGTCAAAATCTATAAGTATTATCTGCTGCCATGTACCTCTCACCAGGATTCCATTAACAATGGGAACAGTAAGTCCCTGTCCTGTCATGGAAGCCCTTATATGTGCATAACCATTTCCGTCATGCCATCTCAGATTATGGGCATAGTCAGCATGCCTTGGCGCCAGTTTTTCATAAGCTTCTTTTAAATCTGATAAAAGACCACCCTCGTACTCGATAGTGGAGATACCGGCAGTCGAACCCGGAACCCAAACTGTAACAGTGCCGGACCTAATTCCAGAATCCTTTACAACAGTTTCTATCTCCCTTGTTATATCTATTATATCAGTTTCTCCCTCTGTTTCTATTGTAATTCTTCCGGAATAAACTGCCATCTCCTATCCTCCAGAACCGGGATTATCTGCTCACAATTTACTGTAAAACTTCGGGCAGGTTATAAAAAACCTGCCCTTTTATTAAAAGTTATATTACCATTCTATTTTATGTCAACACCATATAAGCAATGTTGGATTTAAATAAGCCCCATCTCTATAACTTTTTCAGCTATCTGCACTGCATTCAATGCGGCTCCTTTTCTTATGTTGTCGGAAACAACCCACATATTGAGAGCGTTGGGTATTGAATAATCCTTTCTTATCCTGCCAACAAACACCTCATCTTTACCTGTAGCATCGATTGGCAATGGATAAACGGCATTACCCGGATCATCAACTACAACCACTCCAGGAAAATTGCTGAGGGCTTCTTTCGCCTGTTCAACAGTTACCTCGTTTTCAAACTCAAGATTCACAGTTTCAGAGTGCGAATTGAACACCGGGACCCTCACACATGTGGCGGTGACCTTTATATCCTCTGTGCCAAATATTTTATGCGTCTCTTTGACCATCTTTATTTCTTCGCTGTAGTAACCGGTATACTCCTCATCTTTAAGGCTACCGATATGGGGAAGAAGATTTGAAAAAATCTGATGCGGGTATACCTCTGATTTTATATCTTTCCCTTCGACATAATCCTTAATCTGCTGTTCAAGTTCTCTCACCGCACCACTGCCGGTACCAGAAACAGCCTGATATGTAGACACAATCACTCTCTTTATTCTGGATATTTTGTGCAGCGGGGCCATAGCCATAACCATCTGTATTGTTGAGCAGTTCGGATTTGCTATAAACCCCTGATGATTTTTAAGGGCATCGGCATTTATCTCAGGAACTACCAGAGGAACCCTCGGATCCATTCTGTAATCCTGACCGTTGTCAATAACTAAAACCCCCTTCTTTACCGCCTCCCATCCAAACTGCTGGGAAGCACCCTTTGCCCCTTCTGTTCCGGCGAAAAGGGCAATATCAACGCCATCAAATGCCTCTATGGTGGTTGGCTCAACTTCGTACTCAACTCCATCTATAACTTCAACACGCTTCCTTCTGGCCAAAACCTTTATTCTCTCGGCAGGAAAATTTCTCTGCTTCAATACCTTTAAAATCTCAGAACCTACAAGACCGATTCCCACAACAGCCACCGTATACTTTTTCATTTTCTTTAAAACCTCCCATATTAAAAACTTTTGCAATAGGATAATTTTTTTAAATTAAAAGGTCAAATTTTATAATTAGAGTGACTATTAATAATAAAAAGGCTTCAGCCAGCTAAAATGCAACAGGGTTTTTTGTAATATATGCATAAAAATCTGCCCCGCTACCTGTCATTTCGAGTGAAACGAGAAATCTCTTTTACTTCCGAACGAACGAAGTGGTGTGAGGAACCTTAACACAACGATGTAAAACCCCAGATTTCTCACCCTAAAGGGTTCGAAAT
>JALXDB010000335.1 GCA_026990615.1 Spirochaetota bacterium | reverse complement strand
GTAGAACTATCTTCGGATAGCACAAGAGAAACAGTAAAAGGCGGTGAATCAGTTATATTTACAATCTACGGTGAGAAAAGAAAGCTGAAAAGGACTGTGAATTACAGGGAGTGGCGCCGGAAAGGATTTGAAATTATGAAACATAATCCAGAACTGGTGCTCAAACATCTGTATACCCGTGAACTCATAATCATTAGAAGATTAAAAGAGATGAAGAAGAAACTTAAAGAATATTCCGAAAATTGGAGAAAGTTTCTCATCGCAATAAAAAGGCTTGAGGAACAAAAACGGTACAAAGAAGAGAAAATGTTAATCAGAAAAGAGATGGCAAGAACAAGGAGAGGCCTTATACTTGTACTTTATGCAAAGAGGGAACTGATCAGAATCCGCTCAATTATGGCCATAACATACAGAGTTGACAGAGAAGCCGGAAAAAAATTGGACAGGCAAACTTTGCAGAAGATAAAAAGAGAGTATGTAAGAATTGGATATACCGTAAGAAAGTTAAACGAGATAGAAAAGCTACTGAGAAGGGTGCTTTACTATCTAAATGTAAAGTATTACAAGCTAAAGTAATTAAATATTTGGACAAAAATCGAGTTTAAAATGTTAATATAGAATTACACGCCGTTTTCATAATATTTAAAGTATAATAGAGCGAACTTCTGGTTTATAATTATATAATAAATTACACGCCTTTTTTATAGCATTGAAAACTTAACATTATGTATTTTTGAATTAAAATTCGAAACTCGACATTGACTTTATTAACCGTTTACTTTTAGGTTCTGATCGGCTTTTTTAAAAACACCGGCAATAAACATTACCAATACAACAATTCCAATATACACGGCAATAGCAGCATCGGTAAATAGATACGCTCTAACGTTCTGTTTCAATGCCGGAATATTTATCAAAAAGAGCAGTGGAAACCCAATAAAGAGCGATATTCCACTTCCAAGTACAAGATCACCTGCCGCAGGCGTTTTGTATTCCGGGTCAACCACACGCAGCAGTGCAAGTCCTGTACTTACGGTTCCTGTTAGGAGTCCAAAAATTGATATTGCCCTCTCAAAAAAATGATCACTGTACGTTCTCTTTGCAAGAAATAAAACTACAAAGGTTATAGTAACCCCTCCTACAATCGAAATAATAAGTATCGGTACAATATATTCCATTACTACAACCAGTTCTATGGCCATAATCGCAGCTGTCACAAGAAAATCAACACTGGAAGCAGAAATATTCGTAAGTGTATCGTCGTCAAGAATGTGATGCCTGTTTATCTTATCAAGGATTTTACCGGCTGCGAGAGCAAAGATAGTTGCAAAAAATGCATGGTAGGCCCACAGAATGTTGCCGAACTGCTCTGCGAATCTGCTCCCTGTACCCGATAGTAGGAATACAACACCTTTTATAAAAAGGTAATCAATCAGATAAATAAGCCCCACAAAGGCAATGTGAAATGACGCTGATGCTATAACATCAGGATGAGTTGTAAACCTGCCCGAATACGGCCGGTATTCTCCAGGATTAAAAAACCCTTTGTGGTCCAGCATCTTTGAATCAAGATTCTTGATATATCCCTTTTTTATCCCCCAGTTCAAAAGTGGTATTCCAACAAAGCATGCCCATAGGAAACCTATTGCACCAAAGGTCAATCCAACTGTTCCCCCATTCGCAAACCCAAGAGCTTCCCACTGTGTTCCCAGTGCGTATGCCTGCCCCGAGGACTGGCCAAACCCTATTTCAAGAAGCATCCCAAATGTAGGAAAAATATCGGGAATAAAGGTAAAAATAAAGATCAGGGTTAATGTATACCCTATGAAGCCCTCCACCGCATACCCAAGACTCAGGTTAAATGCTGTGGTGAGGGCATTCTTATCCACATATTTCACCCTCTTTTTAAGTCCTATTGATATGAAAGTAATTGCGAGCAGATGATACACTATATTTCCAAGAACCTTTCTCTTGGGCATAACATCCGGGAGCAACCATTCAAGTAAGTACATCAGGGCAAGCCCAACAAAACCGGCCGTTATTGCATTAGGTACATGAAAACGCCTGAGAAATTTCACCCTGGTCCTTAAAATTGTAGCCACTATTAAACTGAAACTCAAAAGCGTAAAATCTACTGCAAGAGTCCATCCCATAACTAATCCTTTCCTGCAATTTCTCTTATAAGATAAAGATTCTCTGCCGTCATCTGTCTTATACCCGATTCTATCTCTTTTGTTACAGTCACAACCGCTTTATTAACAGGTGTACTGACCCCTGCCATTTTGCCTTTTTCAACCACCGCTCCGTTCAGGTAGTCCACCTCGGTCTTCTCTCCCCTTTCTATGGAGTGATGAATGTTTGATTTTAAGTCCTTGTACTTTTTCCCAATGATTCTTAATATCATGTATTTAACAAAAGAGGGAAATCCACCGTCATTTCTGAAACCTGTAGGATTGATCCCCCCCCGAAACTTCTCTATCCTGATACCCAATCTTCTGGCAACCTTAACACCTTCAGTAACAATATCATAAAACAATTTTCTCGCTACCTTTAACCTCAAAAGATCGCCAACTCTAAGGCCTGATACACCCCCGAGGCCTGTAACCCCGCATACAATAAGCAGTTTAGCCCACAATACCCCAACTATATTTGCTGTAATATCGATGCTTATTAATGGAGAAAATACCCGCCTGACAGCATCGAGATCCACATCTATTTCAGAGTTAAGCTGTCCAATTGTAATACCTCCTTCAGAGGTTACCTCGTATCTTCCATGCTCAATCATTATGGAATTATAGCCAACGACTCCAGGAACAACTGGTATTTCTGGAAATTCCTCATGAAGATCAAGTACCTGTATACCATTCTCCAGAGTAATTATAAAACCATTTTTGGTTAAATGTCTTCCTGCCTCAATAAAAACATCCCGTAAAACGTTATTCTTAACAGCCGTAACTATTAAATCGAACCTTTCACCATTAAATCCAACTACAGCCTTTACCTTCTTATGGTGTTCACCCTTTTTACCCGAAAGCCGAACGCCGTTTTGAGTTAATTTCTCTGCAGCATCCCGGCTCCCCTCGATACATAAAACATCCACACCATTCTCAAGTAGAGCGCATACTGCCACGCTCCCTATACCACCGCAACCGACTACAGCAACCTTCATATTCTGCTCCGTATTCATTTGTTATGAATTAATATCGGCTTAAACAATGAAAAATTACAATCTACATTTCATCAGTCAAGTTTAAACCTTTTTCCTTGACAATAAACCTGTAGATAAATAATTTATGCTGCAAAAATCCCATAGTTAAGGATGTCAGTTATGGATCTATTTGATAAATGCTACAGCGACGGGGGTTATCTCGGTCTTTTAAGAGTAAGAAAGGACAAATACTACTCAAGACCAATTCTATCCCCGAAACCAGGAACAGTAATGGAGTTTAACGGCAAACCTGTAATTATGTGGTCTATAAACAACTATTTGGGGCTTGCTAACAATGAAGAGTTGAAAAAGGTTGCCCTTCAAACTGTGGAGGAGTTCAGTACAGCATCCCCCATGGGGTCCAGAATGCTGACCGGAAACACCACCGAACACGAGGAGCTTGAAGACAAGCTTGCAAAGTTTGAGAATAAAGAATCAGCCATTTTATTTAACTACGGTTATATGGGGGTTCTTGGAACTCTATCAGCACTTGTTCATAGAAGCGACACCATTGTAATAGACAAGCTCGCGCACGCCTGTATGATAGACGGCACATTCCTGGCAGGGGGGAAATACAGATTTTTTAAACACAACGATATGGATGATCTTGAAAAGCAGCTAAAAATGGCCAATAAGGATAGACGCGGTGGCGTGCTTGTTGTAACCGAAGGGGTATTTGGAATGAGGGGAGACCTTGCAAAGTTGCCTGAAATATGCGACCTCAAGGAAAAGTACGATGCAAGGCTGTTTGTCGATGATGCTCATGGATGCGGCGTTATGGGGCCTAACGGCAAGGGGACTTCTGAACATTTCGGAGTAATGGACAGGGTAGATCTATACTTCAGTACCTTTGCAAAGGCCTTTGCTGCTATAGGCGGATTTACAGCGAGCAAAGAAGAGGTGGTCAGATATATAAGGTACAACGCAAGAACACAGATCTTTGCAAAAAGCCTCCCCATGGTATATGTAAGAGTTGTAAGTGCAACCCTCGATATGATACAGAACAGACCGGAGCTCAGAAAGAGACTATGGGAAGTTGCTAAAAAGCTACAGAATGGCTTAAGAGAACTCGGTTTCAAACTCGGGGATACACAGTCTCCTATTACTCCTGTATATGTTCCCGGTGAACCTGAAATTGCAATGGAAATTATTGCCTACCTCAGAGAGAAAAAGGGAGTTTTTGTTTCTGGCGTTATGTACCCAGTAGTGCCAAAAGGTATAATCCTCCTCAGAATGATACCGACAGCGGCACATACAGACGAACAGATTCAAACTACGATTAACGCCTTTAAAGATCTCAGGGACGACTACAAACTTGATCTTAACAGTATCAAGATCTAACTAAAATTGCTGCTTCCTTTGTGATACACTAATTAAGATTATTAATCAAGCATGCAGGGGAAAACTATGAATAAAGGCAATATATTTATTATTGGATGCGGGAATATGGGCTCTTCTATCATAACGGGGTTGATAGATAAAGGATTCAATAGAAGTTCTATCACAGGTATAGATATTGACCACAAAAAAATAGAAGACCTGAAAAAAAAATATGGGATAAATACCTCTGAAGACCCATCCATAATAAAAGATGGTGGCCTTGTTTTGCTGGCGGTAAAGCCCGGATATATCGAAGAT
>JALXDB010000334.1 GCA_026990615.1 Spirochaetota bacterium | reverse complement strand
GTCCGGAAGCTGAACTTTTCAACATACCTAACCCGGATCCATCTCTTTTTGGGCTGACTTCAGATAAGGTTACAGCAAATGCTGTTACTGTAAGTACTCTCGAGGGTTCATCGGATAAATCTGTAATTTTTATTGCAAACGGTGAGTATGGTGTCAGGGCTTTTGAACTGGATTTTGATATAGATGGAACCACAGATGTTGCTGCAGCACTGGCCAGTTATGATCCATCGGCAAATGAGCTTGGATATGTCCATCTTGGTACCGGCAACTCTGCAAACTCTGTTCTCTACAGAAACGGATATCTCTTCGTTGGTACGGGTAGAGATGGATTAAATGTTTTTTATGTTGTGGATATTAGTTTTGGAATCAAGCCGCATTGGGCCAAACCAAGTTTTAAGTAGAGTTTAAATATTATGAGTTTAACAATATTTATCCAATATAGGGCCATTATATAATGGCCCTTTTTTTTATAGAGATAAGGTTTTCTGTGGTTTATTTAAAACTGTACCCTGATAAACCAAGAGTTTCGAAATGGTATATGACAATGTCTTAATACAGTTGTTTTGCTTAATTTGGTACTTGGCACGTGTCATTTCGAGTGTAATGAAATGGAGCGCATCTTTAAGCGAAGCGCCGAAATCTTAAAAAAACTATCTATGTTCTCCGGTCTTGCAATTAAGGATTTCTCGCCTTAAGAGTATCGGAATTACATTGTGATATGTTCCCTCTTCGCCGCCCGCAAGTGAAGCGAAGCAATCAAAAAGCTAAGAATTCAGCAAAAATTTTTATCCTCAATATATTTAACCTTATTCACCCTTCTTTCATGCCTTTCACCTAAAAAGGGTTCAGATAGGAATATGTCTACTATCTTTATTACCTCTTCATTGTCCAGAACTCTTGCCCCGAAAGCCAGAACATTTGCATTGTTGTGATTTCTAGCCATCTTTGCGGTGTATTCGTCATGGCAGAGTGCGGCATGTATACCCTTAAATTTATTGGCTGTGATTGAGGCCCCTATGCCTGTTCCGCATATGACTATACCGAAGTCCGCTGAGCCGTTCTGAATGGCTTTTGCAGCTTTTCCGATATAGTCGGGGTAGTCAACACTTTCTTCAGTGTTTGTACCAAAATTGACTACATCGTATCCTTTTTCCTTGAGGTGCTGAACCAGAAGTTTTTTTATTTCAACTCCGGCGTGGTCATTGGCTATTGCTATGTTCATGATTTAACCTCTAATCTGGGTTTCATTTATATTACAAAAAACTGCTACTATTTTCAAACTGATTTTAACAGAATAAACTTAAAAAATTGAAATAAATTGAC
This sequence comes from Spirochaetota bacterium, assembly GCA_026990615.1. GTDB lineage: Bacteria > Spirochaetota > B62-G9 > B62-G9 > B62-G9 > JALXDB01. The sequence continues at coordinate 3,570 of JALXDB010000334.1, read as the reverse complement.
ATAAAATAACACCTAATTTAATATAAATTATCATAATGTAACATAAATAAAAAGTCACCGGGAGGCTTATTATGAAGAAAAAGAATATAAAGATAGGGCTGGCACCCACAAGAAGAAATGTATTCTCTGTTGAAGATTCTTTAAAGTACAAAAAGCTGATAGAGGAAAAGCTTAAATCCTGGGGGGTCGATTTTGTAAATCTTGATAATTTAAATGAAGAAGGACTTTTATTCAACAGGCTTGAGGTTGGCAGGGCTGCAAGGATTTTTAAAGAAGCTGAAGTTAATGCACTTTTTGTGCCTCACGTTAATTTTGGGACCGAAGATGCCGTCGCCAAACTGGCAAAGGCTGTAGGAAAGCCTGTGCTGCTTTGGGGGCCGCGTGATGAGGCCCCCCTTCCCGATGGTACAAGGCTCAGAGATACCCAGTGCGGACTTTTTGCCACGAGTAAGATATTGATGAGATACGGCGTCCCATTTTCTTATATAGTTAACTCCAGGGTTGATTCACCGGTTTTTGAGAGAGGATTTAAGGTGTTTATGGGAGCAGCCAGAGCCGCAAATGCGTTTTTAAATGCGAGAATCGGCCAGATCAGTACAAGGCCGGGAGATTTCTATACGGTTATTGTGAATGAGGGGGAACTTCTCGAAAGATGGGGGATAGAAACAGTTCCAATTACCCTTGTTGATGTTGAGAAGAGGGTATTTGATAAGCTCAAAGACAAGAGAGCTGTTGATGAAGAAGTTAACTCCTTTAATGAGAGGGGAATCAAGTTCAAAGATATTGACTCAGATACTGTTAAAAGAATTGCTGCATTAAAGCTTGTTCTGCTGGATTGGGCTAAAGAAGAAAACCTATCCGCCATTGCAATCCAGTGCTGGAACGCTCTGCAGCTTTCCCTGGGAATTGTTCCATGCTTTGTTGATTCCGAGCTTACCTCACTAGGAATACCTGTTGTATGCGAAACGGATATAAATGGAGCGCTTACTTCAATTCTTCTGCAGAATGCATCTTTTACAGAACTTCCCACCTTTTTTGCTGATCTTACAATCAGGCATCCCGAAGATGAAAATTCGGAGCTCCTGTGGCACTGTGGCCCCTTTCCCTACGAACTTGCAAAGGACAGGGAGAAGGCATTTGTAGGAAAGCATTTTATCCTTCCATCCCATGCACCCGGGACCGGTAACTGGGAGATAAGGGGTGGTGATTTGACGGTGGCCCGATTTGATGGAGTGAGGGGAGAATACTCCCTATTTATGGGGCATGCCGAAGGCACTACCGGACCGTTTACTCTGGGTACTTATCTGTGGATACGCGTAAAAAACTGGCCGTTATGGGAAGAAAAGTTTATATACGGCCCCTATATACATCATGTTGCCGCTGTTCATGAAAAGGTGGCCTATTCTTTATACGAAGCAACCAGGTTTATTCCGGGGCTTAAACCCGACCCCGTTGATCCGGATGAAGGAGAGATAAAGAGTTATCTAAGGGGGGAGGATTTATAACTGTAGTAGTAAGCCAAATACATTTGAAAAGACATTTGATGAAGAACAGGTTTAATGACCGCTAAGTTTCGCCCTTTTAGCTGGGTGATTAGTGTTCATCGACTATAATGGCAATTTGCAAATCACATACATTTGTATTTGTGGGGCCTGTTATGAAAAGGCCCCCAATTTTTTTAAAAAAATTGTAAGAGTCATTTTCTTTCAAGTAGTTATGCGGATCCAGGGAAAGCTCTTTTGCCCTGCCAGCCAGCTCCAGTGAAGCAAAGGCTCCATCAGCATCTGTTGGTCCATCACTTCCGTCAGTAGAAGCTGATAAAAAATAGACTCCTTTGAAATCTGAAGGCCTTTTTAAGATTTCGTTAAGGAATGAAAGTGCAAGTTCCTGATTTCTGCCCCCGGTGCCCTTACCCGTTATTGTTACTGTTGTTTCCCCGCCTCCAATCACACATGCGGGCACCATGCTTAATGTGGAGTGCCTGATAATATCTGCTGCAATTGCTGTATACACCTTGGCTATCTCCCTTGCCTCGCCTGTAATCTCGGATGATAAAATGGTAGTTTTGTATCCTTTTTGTACTGCCTCTCTGGCTGCAGCTTTTAGTGCTGTATAATTGGAGCCAATTATCAAATTTTTCACCCGCTCAAATACCGGATCGTCCCTTTTTGGTGTTTCTTCTATTTCTCCTTTCATCCCTGCTGTGATTATCGCCTTTACGTTTGAGGGTATTTTATCAAGTATATTATAGCCTGTCAGTATGCTGTACGCGTCTCTGTAAGTCGTATCATCCCATGTTGTTAGTCCGGATGCAATGGAATCCAGTCTGTCACCAACAACATCAGAAAGTATCAGGTTTATCTGCCATGCAGGATAGAATAGTTTTGAAAATCGTCCCCCTTTAATTGATGATATATGCTTGCGAATGCAGTTTATCTCATCTATAGTTGCACCTGTTTCAAGGAGTATCCTGGTTACTTCCTGTATATCTTTTAATGTTAGCTCTATGTATTTTTCTTTAATTTTTACAGACAGCGGGAGTTCCAGCAGTGCGGATCCACCTCCTGATATAAGGTTTATAATTACTGTTTTTTCTGTAATCTCGTTTTTAAACTTTAGCATCTCCTCTGCCGCTTTGATGCTGTTTTCATCTGGAATCGGGTGTCCCGCTTCTATTATCTTTATTTTCTGCAGGTTTTCCGTATAACCGTATTTCACGGATATTAAACCGCCTGAAATCTTTTCATTCAGTATCTCTTCAATGGCTCTGGCCATAGGCGCTGTGGCCTTGCCTGTGCCAAAAACAAGGATTTTATCGTGTTCTTTCAGGTCAATTTTAAGAAATTCTCCGGTACCGGGATTTATAATCGTACTGCTGTTCTGTATTTTTATGGCATTTTTTATCATTTTGTAGGGATTTACCCTTTCTACGGCAGCTTTAAATATTTCTACAAGGTCCTGATAGTAAGTGTTTTTCCCAGGAATTTTCATTTTTAGCTCTCCTTAAGATTACGTTTAGAATAATATTTTAATTTGACAGCTTTATTAATTCAATTATTTAAGACTGAATCAGGTCTTGCCATAGAATATTTTTGATCGGGATATTTTTAGAAAGATGCCCGGTGGAATATTCTGGTTTTACCAAGTGGTTACTATTTAATTCTTGTTTGATATCAAGAAATGACGCCTTATGGCAGGTTTGGCCTGTTATAATTAATAATGTTACTCTGAGAACCAATCCTTGCCCTTTCAAGCAAAATGAAGAAATATCTTTTGCTTTCGAGCATAACTTAGTGAAATATGGTTGTTAGCGTAACGAAACAACTCTATTTTATTTTTTGAGTGAGGCGACGAAATCTTTAATATATAAGGAATTACAGATTTCTCGTGTAAAATCAAGTTGATGAATCAAAACTCGAAATGACAGCACTGTACTTTTTAGAATTAACTCATTAATTAATTAAGTTTAAATATTTAAAACCAATGTCGAGTTTTCAATTTTAATTAAAAAAATAAATAATGTTATATTTTTATGAGCTAAAAACGGCCTATAATTCATTTTATATTGAT
>JALXDB010000333.1 GCA_026990615.1 Spirochaetota bacterium | reverse complement strand
CAGCTGTGAGTGCCGGTTTTGGATACTACAGTCTGGCGAGCTTTATGATTAGTAAACTGGGCAATCAAACTCTTGGTATACTTGCTCTGATATCGAATCTGTTCAGAGAACTGTTTACAATAATTTTCTCCCCCATTCTGGCAAAATGTTTTGGCAACCTCGCCCCAATAGTTTCGGGAGGAGCTACCTCAATGGACACTACTCTTCCTTCCATTTTAAACGCTTCGGGAAAAGAATATTCAGCTATCTCAATTTTTAATGGGATTGTACTTACGATAGTTGTCCCTATTATAATTCCTCTCTTTTTCTGAACATTTTCAAAACCGTTTTGTATAAATCATTCTTGTTTTATGTTATAATAGTATCGATAACACAATTGTTTATAGAAGGAGATGGTATGAAGAATATTCCCGTTTTACATGTCGAAGGAAGCTCCCTTGCAGAGGCCTATGAGAGAGCTCTGGTTGAACTGTATCTGAAAGGGATAAATATGAGAACCCAGTATGACAGAGAAGGGGATCCTCCGAGCATTGACGCAACTATGAATATTACAGTCTGGGAGCCCTGGTCTGATCCAATGATTCACAAAGCCTTTCCGGGCGGTATTGAAGACTTGAGAGAGTATGTTATGGAATTGATGGGATATAAAGACCATTGGATGAAAAATATGAATGATCCAAATGATACCAGATGGGAATACACCTATCACTGGAGGTTACATGACTATGGCTCATGGAAAGAAAAAGATGAGAATGGCAATCAGGTTGTAAAGGGCCCATTTAGAATTAATCAGATAGAATGGGTGATAAAAAAGCTGGTCGAAATGCCCTATACACGCCAGGCACAGATGATAACATGGATGCCTAATATAGACCTTACCTGTTATGATCCACCCTGTCTTCAGTCAATACATTACAGGCTAGTTGAAGATAAGGACTGCTATTATTTAAATACAAATATTAGATTCAGAAGCAACGATGCCTGGGGTGCGAACTTTATGAATATGTTTGGTTTCATTCACTTTACAAAATATATGATAGCCGATGAGCTCGAAAAAAGACTGAATAAAAAGGTTTATCTGGGAAGGTTGAACTGGCATGCCGATTCCTATCATATATACGGGAAAGACCTTGAAGATTTTCGAAAACGTTTTTTCGACAGGCAGAGGGAGCCTTTTGAACGCCGCGTGTACAACTTTTTCTCTCCCTTTATTCAGGAGATTTATAATGAAGCAGAGCAAAAGATAATTGAAAAGATAAAGAGATACGATGAGTCTCATAAGAAATAAATTGGATAGAGAGGTGATATAAAATGATTAGAAGTGCAATATTTCCTGGCAGGTATATTCAGGGTAAGGATGCATTGGATGTACTCGGGAATGAGATCGGAAGATTTGGTAAAAAGGCACTTATACTGTGCACTCCTTATGCATATGAAAACCTGATTTTCAGAGTTAAATCGGGTATAGGAGAGTCGATAGAAGCTTTTTATGAGAAATTCGGCGGCGAGTGTTCTGATGAGGAGATAGAAAAGGTTACTTCTTCAGGAAAGAGCAAGGATGTGGATGTAATAGTTGGGATTGGAGGAGGAAAAACTTTAGATACTGCCAAAGTTGCAGCTTATAATCTTAAACTTCCCGTAGTGATAGTTCCTACAATAGCCTCTACCGATGCTCCCTGCAGTGCCAATTCTGTCATATACTATCCCGATGGGAGATTTAAGAGATACTTCATGCTTCCAAGAAATCCCGATACTGTGCTGGTAGATACATCTGTTATTGCCACTGCTCCCGTAAGATTTCTTGTATCCGGTATGGGCGATGCCCTTTCAACAAAGTTTGAAGCGGAGAGTTGCAGGGAGAAGTATGCTGATAATCTGTCGGGGTATAAGGGGAGTATAACCGCCTATGAACTTGCCAATCTCTGCTATAATATCCTTATAGAGTACGGCAGAATAGCAAAGGCCTCGTGTGAAGCTGACTCGGTAACGCCGGCTCTGGAGTATGTGGTTGAGGCGAATACATTGCTGAGCGGGCTTGGCTTTGAAAGTGGAGGCCTGGCAGCCGCCCATGCTATACACAACGGGTTAACAGTTCTTCCGCAAACCCACAAGTTCTATCACGGTGAGAAGGTTGCCTTCGGTACGCTTGTTTCCCTTTTCTTAACAGACAGGGACGAAGATACGATAGAATCTGTTTATCATTTTTGCATGGATGTAGGACTGCCCATTACACTTGAAGATATTGGGCTCAGGAATGTCTCGGATGATGATTTAATTAAGGTTGCTGAAGCATCATGCAGAGAGGATGAGACCATTCATAATGAGCCCATTCCTGTAACTCCGGGTGATGTACTGGACGCAATTAAGACTGCAGATATGTATGGGAGGGATCACAAAGCGGGATATTATTGATAATTATGATATTTGGTTTGCCTTAAAGTATTTATAGAACAGAGTAAATTTTTAAATTGTTATTTTTGGGACTGATAGATCATCTGATAGATCAAAAGATTGGGGAAAAGGAGGGCATATGATTATATTCAATGGTAAAAGGTTCTCCTCATTTAAAGAGATAGATGTTGTATTTTTTAAAGTAATATTTGTCATCGTAATTTTAGTGGTTTTTTCTTTTTTCTGGTCTGAAAATCTTTATGCCGATTACAGCAAAAAGGAGGTGGCTGCTATGGGAGAGCTTAAAGTTGAAAGTTCGGCCTTTGAGTATGGAGGTATAATACCTTCTAAGTACACCTGTGATGGAGAAGATATATCTCCGCCTATCAGATGGTCCAGAGGACCGGATAGAACAGTGTGCTATGCTATTATTGCTGATGATCCTGACGCACCGATGGGAACATGGGTACACTGGGTTGTGTATAATATTCCATCCAGTGTAACTGAACTACCCGAAGGTGTACCGCCCAGAGAAGTTTTAAGTGATGGAACCCTGCAGGGGAGGAATGATTTCAGAAGAATAGGATACGGCGGGCCGTGCCCTCCGGGAGGAACTCACAGATATTTTTTTAAGGTATATGCTCTTGACGATAAGGTTGAGAATGTTCCTGGATTGACTAAAAAGCAGCTCTTAAAGAAAATAGAAAAGCATATTCTTGCGAAAGGTGAATTAATGGGTAGATACTCCCGATAAATATTCCGACAGACAGTTACAGCTCTATAATTGGGATTAGTTTGAGGGTAAAGCCAATTCGAAGTGGTCAATAAGATTTAGATCTATATCACAGGCATTAAATATCAATTTATTGCCTTCTGAATAAAGAGTACAAAAGTTGTAGCGTTTGTAAAATATTTTAAGGTAATTGCTGGTTCTATATTTTCCGTAAAGAGGTGCACCACCTCCACCTGTTACCACAAAATAAATACTGTTATAGTTAAACCTCTGATAGTTATGATCATGACCGCTTAATACGATAACAACACCGTATTCCTGAAATATGGGAAGCAGATAATCACCAAGATTTTTTTCATCGGGACTGTGAAGACCGACATCGAATATGGGGTGATGAAAAATAACAACAATAAAGTTTTTCTGGCTGTCTATTTTCGAGATATCGGATAAGAGCCAGTTATACTGGTCGGTACCGGGTGAAAGCGGCAGGTTGCTGTTTAGAACTATAAAGTAGATATTCCCCAGAGACACAGAGTACCATTTTTCGTTATTTGGTAGTATGAAATTTTCATAGTAAAGAGGGGATTCTTTCTCATGGTTTCCTGCAGCCGGATAGTATGGATAAAGGTTCCTTAAACTGAAAGTTATTGAATTGAATATACTCCAATCATCGGTACTGTTTCCATCGTTTACAAGATCGCCTGTGTTAAAGATAGCCTCAGGCTTTATCTTTTTAAAAATCTCAACCAATTTTCTGTGTATCTTATGTCCGGTTCTGGTATCTCCGTAAACTACTATTGAATTCTCTTTTGGAGAAAAGGTAGCGTTGCCACAGTCTGAAACTACAGCAATAACCAAGAATATTAATAGTATTAAATACAATTTTGCATGTTTCATTTTGAGTATTTATAGCAACATAATTCCAGTTGCGAATCTGCCGGTTACGGATTTGCCGGCTGCACGGGCTGAGTAAAATATATCACTCCTACACCTCGTACAGATCCCCGCTGTTTCAATGTTACTTTCCAGCAGCCCCGATTCCATCAGTTGCTGTTTGTTAATCTCCCATAAATCTAAAAAATATTTATCAGAATATTTATCCCTGCGTTTTATAAACTGTTTTACAGGCTTTTCATAAAATATTTCAGCGACATCTTTTCCAACTTCATAACAGCATGGTCCGATGGATGGTCCAATACAGGCAATAGTCTTTTTTATGTCAATACTGTACCTCTCTTTCATCAAGTTAATGGTTTTTGCCACAATCCTCTTCGAGGTTCCCCTCCACCCTGCATGTACAGCACCGATAGTTTTGGTTGTGGGATCGTATATCAAAACCGGTACGCAGTCAGCGGTAAGTACCGATAAAAGAATCCCCCTCCTATTTGTGATTAATCCATCCCCCTTGCAGCAGGAAAGTCCACTGTTTTTATCATCTATATCAATTACTATATCCGAATGAATTTGTTTTAACAATACCAGTTGACTACTTTCAAGCTTCAGAGCTTTTTTCAGTATTTTCCAGTGTTCAGCACCATTCCTGCCTGAAAGATTAAAATCTTCTCCGAAACTCTTTTTGAATGTGGTAAAATGTACCAGGGTGTTTTCTTTTTGAAGCTTTTCAAAAAGGTACACCTTTACGCTGTTTATATTTTTTATAATCATTTATTACCATTTATGTTTATTTCTGTTATACATGAGCTTTCGTTTATATCGTTCTCAAAGTGAAGCTTCCCTTTGTATTTAAATGCCTGAAGAATAGCGTTTTCTCCAAGAAT
>JALXDB010000332.1 GCA_026990615.1 Spirochaetota bacterium | reverse complement strand
ATGGTTTTTTTGGCGGGGAACCTGAATATTCTGTATGCTTCTGTTAGGACGGTATCGGTTGAAAAGGGGGGTAGGGGGTTGTATTCAGATATTGCTTTATCCTTCATCTCTGATATATCGATGCTTATAAGTTCCGGTTTGTCGATTGATATGCTCCGGGGGCTTACTTTTTCCAGTGGAATTCTTATTTCGTAATTGCCTATTTTAAGAAATAAAAGGGGTTTTTTCTGTCTTAGTTGATTTTCCCTTTCTATTATCCATCCCAGAACGGGAGTCTGAACCCTTCCGGCTGAATGCCAGTTTTCACCAAAATTATCCCACAGAATTCTTGAGAGAGTAAACCCGACCCATCTATCCAGTACTCTTCTTACAATCTGGGCCTGGACTCTGCCTGTATCTATCTTTCCTCCCGTTTCCTCTGCTTTACCAAGTGCCTTTTCGAAAGCAGCAGGCCTGATCTCATGAAACTCAGCTCTATAGATCTTTTCTGAAAAGGCCTTTATCAGGGTGTGTATGTCAAAAGCTATTTTCTCACCTTCAGAATCGGGATCTGTTGCTATAAAAACTTCATCTACAAGGTAGGACAGAAACCTTAAACCCTCAACAATGGACTGTTTATCTTTTATTTTTCCAGTATTTTTACAGCGCTTTTTTAGATATTCAATCTCCGTGTGCTGGATTGGAGGATTAGTGCATGTTTTTATTGTGTCATAAACCGGAACGAAGCCGTCATCTGCCGATACACCAAAAAATCCTGTATCTACTACCAGATCCAGCAGATGCCCCAGAGAGGCGGTTATTATTAATACTCTGTTCTTACACGGGATGAGGTATCCCGCCGTTTCTCCTTCGAGAATTATCTGGGGTTTGCCGTAGAAATTTGAGATGGTTCTGGCTTTGTTTGGAGATTCAACAATAACCAGAGTTGTTTTTATGGAGTCCACATCAGTACTATCCGGTCTTTCCTTTTTATCAGAGGCTTCTCTATCCCTATCGATTTCTTTTAATACTTCATCAAGGTTCACACTATTAATATCTCTAAACTCTATATCCTGATTAAAATAGCTCACAGTTAATCTTTTTTTCAAAGAGGTAAACTGTTTTTTGTCCCAGTATATCAGAATTGAAAGACCTTTTATGAGCCTTCCCCCTACTAATCTGGATACCCTGCCCGTTGCCTGGATGTAGGATGTAGTATCTGCAATTGTTATATATGGTTCTTTTTCTGTAAACTCTATCTCTATATCGGGGCTCTCATCAATTCGGGAGATAAAATTTCTGTCTTTAAGATGATTTTCAAGCCACCGAGCGATTAGGAGTATCCTCTCTTTTACCTTCTCCGATTTAATGAGGGATATATCGGTTATGTATAGATGTTTCTTAAGGTAGTTCAGATGTTTTGAAGCCTCCGATTTTTCATGTTCATTAAAAATTTCATATAGGGATGTGATTATGTGGTGAAGAAATCTGGGCTGCTGCTCTATTTTCAGAGGAAATCTGTGAACCGGTACACCCAAAAATAGAACATACCTGAGAGTATGGGGAATATCTATCCCCCTTACTAGAGGATTTAATGGATGGGAAATCCCCACTGCAACATCAAAATTACCCTCTTTTATTGTTTTGTATAGATCCTCGACGTTTTTTCTTTTATTGGAGTCATAGGAATCGTACGTTATGGCCTTGATTCCTGCTTCTTTGTACCGGTTGATTACCTCTTGAACTTCACCTTTTCCATATGTGATGGGAAGAAAGATTAACCCGCCCTTTCCCAGTTTTTTTATTAATTTTATAGATTTTTCAAGAGCATCGTAAAAGTCCTTTGCCTCTTCTACAGTGTCCAGAATATTTCGAATATTTGGAACAGCTCTCTGAATGCTGAATCCTAAAAGGTTTCTAAAAAGATTTTCAACGCTACGCCTGGGTTTTATTGTTGCAGAAGAAATAACAACTCTTTTTCCCCTGTTCACATTCCTTATATTCTTCAGAAATTCATAGTCTGCTTCTGTTTTAGATGCCTTCAGTGCGGTGTTTATTTCTCTTTCGGTAAAATCGAGGAGCTTTAGAATTTTAATTGTGCTTTTTGTGCTTTTCAAAAAAGAATCTATATCATCTATAAACAAAAGTTCAAAACCGATGGTGCTTATTAATTCATAATTCTTATGCAGGAACATATTTGTGCAGATAAGTATATCAAATTTTTTATCGCGTATTGTTTCTTTAGATCCTGCAGTTGGTCTGTAGTTGTATATTATCTTTGATGTACCGAGTCTCTTACAAAATTGGTTCAACCTCTCTTCAGCCTGATTTGCCAGCAATCTGGTGGGAAATACCAGAATTGATCTTTTATCTTCAATTGAGGATATGAACAGAGATAGGACAAGACCAAAGGTTGTTTTTCCAACTCCCGTTGGAGCATTTAACCCGAAGGATTTTTCCAAAAAGTATAGCCTGGTCCACTGCCGTTGAATACTCCATAGATGCTGGCCTGTGGCTGATAAAAAAAATTGCTCAAAATCTCTTATGTTTCGCTCCGATCTACAGAAGATTTTCAGATCTTTGATTTTATTGTTATTAATGAGGACAGAGCAGATATTTTCTCTGGATACAAAAGCAGAGCTGCAGCGGGAGCATACAATTCTTTCGCTTTCGATTTCTCCTCTGCAGTTTGGACAGCCATGTTTTATTATTAGTTTTATACCTTTAATATCCTTCATTGTATTAGCGGAAGTGTTTTAGGTGGCATTCTACACCGCTCTTTCTTATTTATTTTGATGATATCTATTATAATCGGGGCAAATAAAAATCAGAATAAAAATCAATAGAAAAAGAGTTTATTGAAAAATTGGACGTTTTACATATAGCATCATTTTATCTTTATCGTAATCGGCTATAAAGGCCACTGTTTTATCCGTTTTTGATTCAACAGGTATTATACTTCTGAAGTTGTTAATTTCGTCAAGCATTTTATTTACCCTGAAAAAGTTCTCTATGATTAGAGACCTTGTTTCCAGCGAAAATAGCAAGAAACCAAACTCGGTGCTGACATCTCCATATCTGTCGGGGTTTGTTGTGTATACAATTATTCTGGGACTCCCATCAATGTATTTTCCCCACATTTTTATAAATGGCATTCCATTGTAGGTAATCAGGCCACTGTTAACAATTTGATGCAATTCTGATCCCTCTTTAGAAATTGCAACTATTCCTCCGCCGTGATTCTGGCCTCCTATTTCAGCCACTATTTCATCTTTACCGTCTTTATTTATATCAAAACAAAGTAGTTTTTTTATTGGAAGTGGCCTTCTGTATCTAATTCTGGTTCCGGATACCGATATTCTATTATTTCTGCTTTGTAATGAAGAAATGGTTAAAAAGTATGTTACAGTTCCGTCATTGTCTATATGTGGATTTTTTTCTGTATAGATGATGTAGTTTCTGTCTTTGTCCAGCTTCCCGAGAGTTAAAAAATTGCTGTTTACGCGGTAGATGGATTTTAATCTTTTGCGCTTTGAGTCATAGATGAATATCTGGGAAATTCTGTCATCGGAGATTATCAGCATACACTTTTTTAGAAGATCACTGTGTATAACAGCCGCTTTCTTTAACCCATGGCTGAATAGATTTGCCTTATAGGCTTCTGTAAAGCTGCTATTTTCGTATTTGTATCCTGTTAACTCGTATATGCCGCGTTTGGATGATGGAGTTACTGTTATAATTTCATCTGTACCGTTGTTGTCGAGGTCGCCGTACATAACAAAAGGCCTTGAGGAAAAACCGCTTATAGTTCCTGCATTTTCAAGTGCAATAAAATTGGGAACAAGGGTGGCCTTCTTCTTCAGGGGTAAGGCTCTTTCAACTTTCGGCTGTTTTTCGTTAGATAGGTTTTTAACACTAACCTTTAAAAAAGCTCCGTATATCCACCCTATTTTACCAGAAGATTTTATTTTTATTCTGTACCAGTAATTTTTTTTACCTCCAATAACTTCAAGTTTGCTACTTCGTTCGAGAACAACAACAAAAGTTCCTCTGTTAACCTTTGTAATGATTCTGTGTTTAAGCGATGGTCCGGTTCTTACTCTAACATTGTCCCCTGTAACTACTGCTTCTATCCTCTTATCTATAATACCGTTGGGAATTACTGTTATTTCCTGGGAGTATACAGGCGGTGAAACCAGCAGAACATGAAAAACCAGAAATAATGAAACTATTATCCATCGTATTTTCATAATCTAAATACCTTGCATTAGAAAAATATTCCTATTATTTTTATCGTATCACTTTTAAATAAAGTGAGATATTTTAATCATTACGACCTGTTATAGATGTTGTTGGAGGAAAAAGTGGACAGAGTAAAGATAAATAAGGAATGCTGTAAGGGGTGCGAGCTATGCATTACAGCATGCCCCCGTGATGTACTGGTCATGTCGGAGGATTTCAATAAGTCGGGATATCACTACAGTGTTTTTTATAATAAAGAAAACTGTAATAGCTGCACATTTTGTGCAATAATGTGCCCGGATGTCTGTATTGAAGTGTTTAGATAATATGCCCGGAGTTTAAGATTCAGAATCAGGGGAATAGAAAATGTCAGAAAAAGTTTTAGAGAGAGTATTAATGAAGGGCAATGAAGCGCTTTGTGAAAGTGCTATTATTGCCGGCTGCAGATATTATTTTGGTTATCCAATTACACCTCAAAACGAGGTGCCGGCTTATATGTCGCGAAGGCTCCCTGAGGTTGGTGGAGTTTTCCTCCAGGCCGAAAGTGAGCTTGCGGCAATAAATATGGTCTGGGGGGCATCATGTGCCGGCAAAAGGGTTATGACATCTTCATCCTCACCCGGTATAAGCCTGATGCAGGAAGGTATTTCATACCTTGCGGGTGCTGAACTGCCTGCTGTAATTGTTAATATGGTTAGAGG
>JALXDB010000331.1 GCA_026990615.1 Spirochaetota bacterium | reverse complement strand
ATTGAAATTTAAGGAGAATAACTATTGGGATTAAAAAATCAGGTTTAATAATAGTTATATTTATTTTTTTCTTCCTTTCTTCAGTTTTTGGTCATTCCAGTTTGGATTTACAAAAGTATATCCCAATTGTTAAGCCGAACTACCCAAATGATATAATAAGATTGCTTAGGAGTTTAATGATAACATACGGTGAACAAAATAATAATGAATCAAAGCAATTATCTAAACTTCTCGAAACTAAAATAAAAGATTATCACTGGATAAATGGGTTCATTATTGAAGATGACTATGGAAATAAAGTTATTCTTACCAATGGAAACCTTATAAGGGAAGTTGATAAGGTTACCCTTGTTATATTTTCTTACAATAAAGTATATTCAGTAAGCGACGTCCCGATAAGTTATATAGATTTTAATAGTTTAATTGCTGTAATTCCATTTCCACCCCAAATGGCGAAATTTGCCAAAGGATTTAAATTAGGTATAAAAAAAACCAAAATAAATACTCCAATAATAATCGCTGGGTATTCGCATGATGGATTAAAACCTGTATGGAACGTTTACTACGGCTCTCAAGTATCGGGGGGAACCCATGAGCACGATATAGACCTTCCCGGTGAAGGGCTGTTTCTTGTGCACACAATTTTAAAAGACCTAAAAGAGGATGGAAAACCTGTTTTAACTGAGAATGTAGATAATCCTTCGGAATATGAAGTTATAGGCATGAGTGTCAGCCAGGAAGATCTGGAGATGGGAATTGCTTTAGCTTATCCATCGAAAATTATTTTTGATGCAATTAATAACTACAACAGATCATTTATAATTCATAATGATCCACAGCTCCTTGAACAGGAACTTCTAAAGAATATTAATCTATTCCAGAATGCAGTAAACTCAAACATCGGAGGAATTAAAAAATTCAGGATTCTAACACATTTAATTTCCTATAATTACAGCTTCAATGAGGGATTAAATATATTTTTATCCCAATTAAAAAAGCTTAAATCCGATGAGAAAAAAAACAAAATGGTTTTAAGCTTTATATCTGCACCAACTCAGGAAATTAAATCATTGATAATTGACCGTATTTATTCTGAGTTAATCTATAAAAACAGTCGTAATATTATTAGTTTTAAAAAATTAAATTTAAATAAAGATGAATTGTTAAAACCAGATAGTGTGGTTGAATCAATTTTTAAATTAACAGATAGAGATTTTAAAATTACATGGATTTTTGAACAGGGAACATGGAAAATAGGCGATTTCGATTTTACTCCTGTAGATGAAGTAAGCAAATATAAACTTGAATACAATAGATACCGCCGGAGACTGAATAAGGTAAAAGAACCCTTTATTGTATATAGAAAGGTCGTACCCAAGCCAAAAAACAAGAGAACCAAAAAGAAGTGTCTTAAAAGTAATCTATTAATTGGATTATCGGTTACCTCAGGTTTGGGAACGCAGTATATATATGAATCCGGTAATAATCCTTATGTCCAAAACCCATCATATATAATACATTGGTCAGGTGGCTTAATTGCAGATTATATAATATCCCCAAACATATTACTGACCTATGGATTAAAGTATACAAGAAAAGGATCAACATATGAAGTAGCCGTTGATCCCAATATATATGGAACGGATTCAATTGAAATTGAAGAGGTATTAAACTACTGGGAAATTCCTTTAATTCTAAGAACAAACCATAAAATGAAATTTGGCATCGGATTTGGACTTAACTTTTTATCTTCGGAAAAGGGAAGCTACCACAATGGAATAACAGCCGAATATTATCAACTGAATAAATCTTACTTTGATTCACTTTCAAAGTTTAACATCTCCGTGATACTTACCTTAAGCAGATGGTTCAACTTAGGGAAAAGAATGGTTTTGGAGGTAGAAGGCGGACTCGACGCCCACCTAGGCAAAGACTGGCCCCATACAGGGGAGAGTTCGAGATACTATAATTTCTATATCGGGACTTCTGTAAAGTATAGAATAACACCTTTAAAGGATATGTAATTATATAATAGGTATTCCACGAATAGAGATATACTTATCAGGTTGAATTTCAAATATTAAATACCGAAACCTATAAAAAATATCAATAACAATATGTACAGAGCATGCTCATGCTTTTTTAGTCTGTGATAAATCTCTCCAAATCAAGACTCCAGCATCATTTATCATACTACTGGTGATTTTAGGAGTCATTACCGGTTGTATTACGTGAGAATTCAATTTTATTTGTTTCTTTTATTAGATTATTCACAAATTCAGTTGTTGCTTCCATTAACTTTACTTTTTCATTAAAGATTTTATTCTCACCTTCCGGGATTTTTATAAAATAAATACTTTATCTTTTGTTTCTAACGTTGGAGTCATCCGCCTCTCGTTTTTGCAATTCCAACACAATTTCACTATATAGCCCAATTCCCAAAACCGCGCTCGCTTCCCCACCGGCACAGGAAGGTCTGCTGATCACGGGGTTTTGCAGCACAAATGGACTGACAACAATATAGGAAAGTTATTTCTCCTGTGTTTCGTTTATCAGCCTTACAGGCCCATGTCCTGGATATACTAATGTAGCCCCGCGCTCCCGAAGAAGCTTCCAGCTTGCCAAAGCAATCGGGTTATCAAAAGCATGAGCCTCCGGTGGAAGGTCCCCGGTGAATACAGAGCCATCGTCAAGAAGAAGCGAAATACAATGCTCCGTGTGGCCAGGAGTATGGAGAATCTCACCCGCTATCCCGATTTTACCAAGAAACCGACGGCTCTCCTCACAACTGACAATCACATTACCATTTGATGTAATGTCCATATAGTTATCTTCTGGCTTTGTCCATTTATTCATCATCTGGATGGCCCCAATCTGAACATCAAGTACGAGAAGAGAAATGCCTTCTTTTTTCAATTCCTCGGCAAGTCCCGCATGATCAATGTGATAGTGAGTTGCCAACGCATAGCGAATCTCGTGCAGAGGTATGTCCATTCGCTTCAGGTTCGCCTTCAAGACCCCGAGAGTCCCTGGCCACCCGATGTCAACCATTAGGCGAGAATTACCTAGGCTTATAACCCAGTAGTTTGTTGAGCGATAACCGACATTTACAATCGTCATCGAGATTTCCTTGACTATACTTTGCTGCGTGCTGCAGAACGAAAAAGCTCACTGGCTGCCATGAAGCACAAGTCTGCCGTAGGGTAGGCCAGCGAATTAGCGGTCAGGTGGAACGCTTTGTTATACATTATTAATTTATCATTTCACTCAACTAACCAAATGTAATTTTTCTATATTTGGTATTTTTTCAATCTCCTCTTTCTTTTTTTCCAGTTCTTCTCTAAGATCATATTCCATCTGTAATCCTAACCAAAAATCAGGTGTAGTACCAAAAAACTTTGACAACCTTAAAGCTGTATCTGCTGTAATCCTTCTCTTCCCTTTTATTATTTCTGCTAACCTCGTAGCAGGCATTTTTGTCTCTTTGGCTAATCTATATACCGTCAATTTATATGGTTTTAAGAATTCTTCTTTAAGTATTTCCCCAGGATGTATATTAGGTAGTTTTTCCATTTTCCTCCCTCTCACTTATGATAATCCACTATTTCAACTTCATATGCATCATTTCCTTCCCAAATGAAGCATATTCTATACTGCTTGTTTATTCTTATACTGTATTTCCCGCTTCTGTCTCCTTTTAGTTTTTCTAATCTATTGGCAGGTGGTACTGTTAAATCTTTTAACAATTTTGCTCTGTGTAGCATAAATAACTTTCTTAAAGCAACTCGTTGCACCTGATAAGGAAGATTCTTTACAGGAATCTGCTTCCAAATATCTTCAGTATCTTTATTTTTGAAAGATCTTATCATTATGCAATCATAATAACGCCCCCCGTTAATTACGTCAAGCATTATTATGCTGACTATTGCTGTAATTGATTTCTGAAGTTTACAGTCCTATTTTTTCTGGATGTATAACGTCAAGGGTCAGCGGGGCCGATGGTCTCGACTGAAAGGAGAGATTCGGCATAGATTTTTGCCTTCCACCACTATATTATCATCTTCAACTTAATATTGCAAAAACCATGACGAAAATCGGCGTTTGGTTAAGCGGCTTGTTATATTTGTGTTCATTTTATAACTTTTTTTATAAATTCTTCCGCATCCACTATCGCTACATCTGTACTATCAGGAAAATCTCTTTTGTTTCTTGTAATTATGTAATCTAATCCGTATTCTATCGCTACATTGTAATGTAATGCATCTTCGAAATCCCTATTCGGCTTTTCAATTGATTTTATTATTGTCTTTTCTGTCATACCTGCAAAACTAAATAGTTTCATCGCATCTTTTAAAAACTCATTCCCAACTTTTTTATTTAATTCTTTTGTAATTATGTAATAGATATTTGCCAAGGTTAAAACAGAAATATAACTTCTTATCTTTTTCTTTTCGGTATATTCTATAACCTTTGCTGCATAATAAGAATAAGGTTCTCGGTCAAGAAGCCAATCAATTAGTATGTTACAATCTATATATGCTTTTATCATTTAACATGCTTTTCTTTGAGATAACTAAGTTTAATTGAATCAATGTCTATATTCTCTTTTCCGAGTATCCCTTTGTATTTTCTTGCTATTGTAGTATTAATACCTTTTTTCTTTTTTTCATTCTCAGCAAGTATCTGCCTATATATATCTTCTGTTATATCACTTATGGAGCGATTGTTTTTCATGGCATAGATTTTTATTTCTTCAATAATTTCTTCGTCTATATGTAAGGTTAATTTTTTCCCCATTCCAAAACTATCATGACGTATTTATTAAAATTATACGTCAGAATAATCTTGAAGTCAATCTTTTGGCAAGATAACGACTAAGCTCACCTGCCGCTATGGAGCGCCAGCGGAATAGCGGTCAGGTGC
>JALXDB010000330.1 GCA_026990615.1 Spirochaetota bacterium | reverse complement strand
CAGTATAAACACGAGCGATGTTGATGAGCCCCATTTTGTAAAGATTACCATAAATCTGGGCTATGAGTTTGGTAAAACTGACCTTCAGACCGAACTTAACGCCAGAAGGGCTCAGCTCAGGGATATAATAATTTCTATTATAGGTAGCAAAAAGTACAGCGATCTGAACACGCAGGATAAGAGGGAAAAGCTCAAGGAGGAAATAAAAAACAAAATAAACGATGTTTTGAGAAATGGGAAGATAAAGGCTGTCTTTATTGTTGAGTTTGTCCTTACATGATAAGGCAATAGTGTATTTTGGAATTTATCTATATGGTTGACTTTTTTGTTGATAAATTGCATGGATAGTTTAATATTATTAGTTAGAATAAACTTAAAAAATATAATCTGGTGAAGAAAATATGACTGAAGTACTATCTCAGGAAGAAATAGATCAACTATTAACGGCCATTTCAACTGGAGAAATAGAAACAGAAGAGGCCCTAAAAAAAGCAGAATCTCGTAAGATCAAAATCTATGATTTTAAAAGGCCCGACAAGTTTTCAAAAGACCAGATAAGAACCCTTCAGATGATGCATGAAACCTTTGCGAGATTAACAACAACTTCTCTATCGGCCCAGTTGAGAACCATAGTCCATGTTCATGTTGCTTCTGTTGATCAGCTAACCTACGAAGAATTTTTGAGATCCATACCCAATCCAACCACTCTTGCTGTGATTAACATGGACCCTTTAAAGGGAAGTGCAATTCTCGAAATAGATCCTTCAATTACTTTTACCATAATTGATAGATTATTCGGAGGGCCGGGCGAGGCATCTAAGATAAACAGAGAGCTAACGGATATAGAGCTCTCAGTAATCGAGGGAATTATAGTCAGGATACTGGGCAATTTAAGAGAGGCCTGGTCAAATGTTATAGATTTAAGGCCAAGGTTGGGCAATATTGAAACAAATCCACAGTTCGCCCAGATTGTACCACCGAGTGATATGGTTGTATTAATTACCCTTGAGACGAAAGTTGGTGATGTAGAGGGAATGACGAACTTCTGCATTCCTTATTTGACTATAGAGCCTATAATATCAAAACTTTCTGCACAGTATTGGTACTCCAGCATAAGAAAAGGTGGCACTACCGAAAACCTTGCAATTCTTAAAAAACGACTGGAAAATGTATATATCGAACTTATCGCTGAACTTGGGAGTATGGATATAACCGTAAGGGATGTTCTTAACCTGCAGAAGGGGGATATAATAAAACTAGAAACGGTTAAGGTTGATGATAACATGGTATTGAAAATCGGAAACAGGAAAAAGTTTTATGCAAGGCCAGGGGTAGTTGGAAGCAGAAAGGCGGTGCAGATTGTTGGAAAGATACAGGAAGAGTTAGATGAAGAAGAAGTATTTAAAGAAATTGAGGAGGGTAAATAATTATGAGTGATGGATCTTTATCTCAAGAAGAAATAGATGCCCTGTTGCAGGGAGCTGATGACCTTGGAGCAGCAGTGGAGTCGGGTGCAGGAACTCCTGCAGGTCCGGCAGCACCTACATCAGGTGGATTGACAGGCGATGAAATAAATGAGCTTAAGGAGATATTTACTGAAGTTGCCCAGATTATGGGAACAACTCTTTCCACAATAACGGGCAAACAGGTAAGCATAACTTCACCATCAGTAGAATACATATCAGGTGGTGATTACATTTCCCAGCTGACAGGGGTAAATGTTCAGGTTAAAGCTGATTTTACCGGAGGAGCGCCGGGTTTTCATTCATTTGTTATTTCAGAGGAGGTAGCAAAGAAGATAGCTGCAATGATGATGGCACAGGAAGAGGGTGAGCTTACCGATATGGCTCTTTCTGCACTGAACGAAGCATTCAGCCAGATGGCAGGGGCATCTCTAAATGTTGTAGAAGAAAAGACAGGTGTCAAGCTTTCAACAGGTTCTATAAATGCTGTAAAAAAAGACAACCCATCTGAGATAGAGATTCCGCAGGAAGGGGCCGTCAGGGTTAGGTATCAGTTTAGCTCGGAGGGCTTTCAGTCAATACTTGATGAAATTCTGGCTGTTAGTGTGGCAAAGTCTCTTTCTTCTGGCAGTTTGCAGAAGAGAGGTGTGTCACAGGGAGATCAGGCATTTTCACCCGGTTTTCAGGCTGCAAATGTGTATACAGGGCAGCCGGCGCCCCAACCCCAGCAGCAGACTGGAACAGTAGGGGTGCAGCCGGTCCAATTCGCTCCTTTGAATCCTGCTGAGCAGCCGTCGGGCGTCCCGGGCAATATAGGTCTTTTGATGGATGTTTCAATGCAGCTTACCGTTGAGCTGGGCAGGACAAAGATGCTTATCAAGGATATTCTTGCAATGGGTGAAGGTACAATAGTTGAGCTTGATAAACTTGCAGGTGAGCCTGTTGATCTTCTGGTAAACGGCAAGTTGATAGCAAAGGGAGAGGTAGTTGTAATAGATGAAAATTTCGGTGTAAGGGTAACGGATATTATAAGCCCGATGGAGAGGATAAGCAATCTTGAATAGAGTTTAGATTTAGTCGAGATTATACAATTATGGGAGGGGAACTTGGGGAGTGTAAAAAGTATTTTACATAAAAATAGTGTCTTCTTTTTGATCTTCGTGTTGGTTTTCGGAGCTATATATGTTTTCCCCCTGAATAGCCTCCATGCCGAACAGGTCAGGACAAGTACAAATAATAACGAGCAGAAATCAGTGCCTCTGAACAATCCTTCCGATGCGAATTTAGATAAAAATGTTGGTAAGAAATCCACGGCTGCTGGAGGTGAAAATGCCCCTGCTTATGAGTTCAAGGCTCCTACGTTTGAAGAAACCAGGGTTTCGTATCCACTTTTGATACTCAAGACTGTAGCTATACTTGTGGCTATAGTGGCTTCTATATTTTTTCTTTTTAAATTTCTTGTCAAAAGCAGGCATAAAATCATAACGGAAAGCGACATAATTAAGGTACTGGCAACATTTCCGCTGTCCGCAAATAAGGTAATCCAAATTATTGACATAGGTGGGAAAGTTCTTGTGCTTGGAATAACAGATTCCAACATAAATCTCATTACAACAATAGAGGATAAAGAGGTAATAGACTCAATAAAACTTCAGTACAGTAAAGAGAAGGTTCAGAAGACCGGTTTTAAAGACCAGTTTTTAAAGCTTATTGGCGGTGGAGTTTTTACCAAATCCGGACAGATATCGTACCTTGACAGCTACAAAAAGAGGATAAAGAGAATGAAGAAGCTGTAGTTTTAATTTTTTTATCTGGAATGTATTATATTTTATAACTTTTACAAAAAGTGTTAAGTTTCTTGTTTTTTGTTGGGAGGGGAAATGAAGAGGTGCAGATGGGTAAAATTTTTCAGGCGGAAGAAATTTTTTCGCAGTTGGGTGGCTCTACTTCTTTTGGTAATAATTATAAGTTTTGTGCTTATTCCTGAACACGGTTTTTCTCAGGAAAGAATACCTATCCCGAGAATAGGAATCACTGTAGATGAAGCTAATAAGCCTCGGGATGTTGCTTTAGCCCTTGAAATCCTTTTTCTGTTAACGGTACTCTCACTGGCTCCGGCCATAATAATTTCGGTAACGTCGTTTACAAGAATAGCTATTGTTTTTTCCTTCGTTAGGAGGGCTCTCTCAACACAGCAGGAGCCTCCTAACCAGATTATGATGGCTCTGGCGATATTTTTAACCCTCTTCATTATGGCCCCTACAATAAAACAGGTAAATGACAATGCAATAAAGCCCTACTTTAAGAAGGAGATTTCGGCCGTTGAGATGTACAAGAGGGGGATGGTTCCTATAAGGGAGTTTATGTTTAAACAAACTCGAGAGAAAGACATAGCCCTGTTTTTGAAGCTGGGCAATTTAAAGAGACCAAAAAATAGATCCGAAGTTCCAACATACGTTCTAATTCCGGCATTTATGATAAGCGAGCTAACCACCGCATTCAAGATAGGGATACTTCTGTTTATTCCTTTTATCGTTATAGATCTGGTAGTGGCCAGTACCCTTATGTCAATGGGAATAATATTTTTGCCACCGGTCTTTATATCATTGCCCTTTAAAATTATCCTGTTCATCCTTGTGGATGGATGGCACCTGTTGACGTATCAGCTTGTAAGCAGTTTTCATTGAGGAGAGGCTAAATGGGAGTTGGATTTGTTTCAAAGTTGATGAGTGAAGCTTTATTTCAGACCCTGTTGATATCTGCTCCAATGCTTGGTCTCAGCCTGATCGTTGGTTTGACAATAAGCATATTTCAGGCAACTACGTCCATTCAGGAACAGACATTAACCTTTGTGCCAAAGATTGTTGTGGTACTGGGTTCAATTATTGTTTTTGGGAGCTGGATAATTAATAGTATGATCAACTTTACAATGAGGATATTCAGCTATATACCGGGGATGGTGAAATAGTTGTATATGAAAAAGAGTCAGGGCTAAATAGCATGGATATATTTGTTCAAAACTTTCAGGTGTTTTTGCTTATAATGGTGAGGATGTTTGCAATGTTTGCTGTAGCTCCCATGTTTTCGTCAGGGGTGATACCATTCAGGATAAGGGCGGTTACGGCTGTTTATATAGCTGTGGCAATATTCCCGATGGTTGCCGGTTACATTGGGAAGATACCTGAAAGCATGTTTGATTATTCAATGATGGTTCTTTCTGAAGCTCTAATTGGCATTTTAATCGGTTTTATGATGTCGATAATATTTGCGGCATTTCAACTCGCCGCAAGATTTTTCAGCTTTCAAATGGCCCTCGGGATAGCGGAGGTTATAGACCCTTTTTCAGAGGTTGGAATAACCATTGTTGGCCAGATGTGGACAATTATGGGGCTTATGATATTCATTGCTGTAAACGGGCCACATCTTATGATAATAGCAACTTACGATAGCTATAGAACAGTAAGGTTGTTTCAAATTATTACGGGAAGCAGAACTATGTTTGAGGTGTTGACAAAGAGTTTTGCTGCAATGTTTGTAGTGGCGTTGAAATTGGCGTTCCCCATTCTGATAACCCTTTTTGTTCTGGCTGTGACACTGGGTATGCTGGCTAAAGCTGCTCCCCAGATGAATATATTTATGCTTGGAATACCTATCCAGATCGGGGTTGGATTTGTTGTGATGATAATGGTTATAGGAGGTGTGGCTCTTGGAATGAGCAGTGTTATAAATAGGGGATTTGAAGAAATTATGAAACTTATTCATGCATTGGGAAGGTAGCATATGGGTTATAGGATTGATGACTTTATTCTTTTGCTTGAGGATTTAGTTCCCTTTGATCTTCAGCTTTTTGCAGCGGAAGATGAGGGTAGAACAGAAGAACCGACAGAGTATAAAAAGCGAAAGGCCAGAGAAGAGGGTAAGGTTGTTAAAACTCAGGAATTGATATCAGCTCTGATTCTTCTCTTCGGCTTTGTATCCATATACATAATTTTTAAATATGTGATGAAAAACTCTGTGGGTATGATGGTAAATTACCTTGGCATGGTGGATGAGGTTGCAAGGTCATCCGATACAAATGTGATATATCTTTTAAAACCCATCCTTCCTCTTATGGTGAGATTTATAGCTCCCATATTTGGTGTCGTGTTTATAGCTGCACTTGCGGGCAATGTGATACAGGTTGGATTCAAGTTTACAACAAAGACAATCCAGCCGGATCTTGAGAGAATAAATCCAAATCCAATAAGGTTTTTTACGAAGGTTTTATTTACCAGACAGGCGGCAGTAAATCTCGGGAAGTCTATTTTCAAGATAGCGGCTATATCAATAGTTTCATATCTACTTGTAAGAAAAGACATCCACACGATAGCAAAGACCATAGATATGGGCATAGTCCAGGGAGTAAAACTGGCTTTGATAATTGCCTTTAAGTTGATAATGGTAACCGGTGGTGTTCTGCTCGTTCTTTCTCTTCCGGACTATCTCTTTCAGAGATTTGAACACATCGAGTCTTTAAAGATGACAAGACAGGAATTAAAAGAGGAGAGAAAGTTATTGGAAGGGGACCCGCTGGTTAGGGCGAGAATGAGGGAGCGCCAGAGAGAGTTTGCAAGAAGAAGGATGATGCAGGAAGTACCAAAGGCAGATGTTGTTATTACAAACCCGACTCACTATGCGGTTGCCCTGAAATACGAGGCTTTCAAGATGACAGCACCTGTTTGTGTGGCAAAAGGACAGGATCTGATTGCCCAGAGAATAAAAAAGATAGCAGAGGAAAACGGTGTCTCGGTTGTCGAAAACAAGCCTCTTGCAAGGGAGCTCTACAGGAGGGTGGATATTGGCGACGAAATCCCCGATGACCTGTTCAGTGCAGTTGCAGAGGTGCTGGCGTTTGTTTACAAACTAAAGAAGAAGGCTGTAATTTGAGATAGATCTATGATTGCTAATTGATTTTATAATTTTACCGATATTCAAATATAGGATACTGTACTTACTCAGCTTTACTGATATTGGGAGGGGAAAATGGCGGGAGAATTACCTACAAGAGTCTGGTGGCAGAGAACCGATATACTTATTGCTATTGGTGTGATTGCTGTGGTTCTCATGCTTATAATTCCTATTCCTGCTATGCTTCTGGACTTCTTAATTGCCATCAGTTTCTCGCTTGGTCTTATTACACTCATAACTGTAATGTATATGCGAAAGGCGGTTGACCTTTCAGTTTTTCCGTCTCTGCTACTTATATCGACAGTTTACCGCCTGGCTGTAAATGTTTCTTCTACGAGATTAATTTTGCTGAAAGGTCCCGATTTTCAGGGAAGAATAATCAGGGCATTCGGTGAGTTTGTGGTTGGAGGAAACTATGTTGTTGGTGCAATAATATTTCTTATTCTGATAGCCGTTCAGTTTATTGTAATCACAAAAGGTGCTACAAGAGTTTCAGAAGTAGCAGCGAGATTTACACTCGATGCAATGCCCGGAAAGCAGATGGCAATAGACGCAGACCTGTCTGCCGGTTTAATCACTGAAGAAGAGGCCATCCAGAAGAGACTTGAAATCCAGAGGGAGGCCGATTTTTACGGAGCTATGGATGGTGCCAGTAAGTTCGTTCAGGGGGATGTAAAGGTAGGTCTGTTGATCACAATAATAAATATCATAGGTGGACTTATAATAGGCATAACGATGAGGCATGAAACTCTTAAAAGTGCAGTTTCAACTTATACAATGCTGACAATAGGGGATGGACTTGTTTCCCAGATTCCCTCATTAATGATGTCCACTGCTACCGGTATCATAGTCACAAGAGCTGTATCCATGGATGACCTAGGTACTGAATTAACAAGCCAACTATTAACACAGCCAAGAACCCTCTGGATAGGCTCGGCTTTCCTTATGTTTCTGGCAATTCTGCCTGGTTTTCCAAAGATTCCTCTGATAGTTTTAGGTGGAATACTGGCAGCATTTGCCATCTACCTTAAAAGGGGCATGGCTATTCAGAAAGAGGAAAGAGAGGTTGAGGAGAAGAAAGAGGAGGAGGCAGCCTCCAAAGGTCCCGAAAGTGTGCTTGGGCTTTTGCAGATAGATCCGATCGCCCTTGAAATTGGCTACAACTTAATCCCCCTTGTGGACCCCGAACAGGGTGGTGACCTTCTTGAAAGGGTAACCATGATACGAAGGCAGAGTGCAATAGAACTGGGGCTTATATTTCCGCCTATCAGGATCAGGGACAATATGAAACTCGATCCAAGTACATACTCCATAAAGATAAAGGGAGTAGAAGTGGGAAGAGGAACTATAAGGATGGGTAAATACCTGGCCATGAATCCCGGTACGGTGACGGAAGAGATTGAAGGTGAAAGGACTACAGAGCCAGCTTTTGGCCTGCCTGCATTGTGGATAGATGAAGAAAACAGGCAGAAAGCTGAAAGGCTCGGTTATACCGTTGTGGATGCCCCTTCGGTAATTGCAACTCATCTAACCGAGGTCATAAAGAAGTATGCAGCCGAAGTACTTGGAAGACAGGATGTCAAGGCACTTCTTGATTCCCTCAGCAAGGACTATCCTGCTGTTGTGGAAGAGGTAAACAAATCCGGTGCTACTATAGGTGATGTGCAGAAGGTACTTAAGGGACTTTTAAGAGAAGGTATATCGATAAGGGACCTTGTCACTATAATGGAAACCATTGCTGATTACTTCCCAACCGTCAAAGACCACGATGAACTTGTTGAACTTGTGAGGCAGGCACTTGCAAGGCAGATATGCCAGCAGTATGCAGATGAGAATAAGAGACTACCCGTAATAACAGTTTCGAAAGAAGTTGAAGAGGAGATAAAAAATGCTATAGTTGAAACTGAGAGAGGAAAACAGTTTGCGATGGAGCCGAGGTCGCAGAGAAGGCTTATAGAGAGGATAAAGGAAGAGGTTAAAAAGATAAGGGAGAAGGGATTGAAGCCCGTATTCCTAACCTCACCTGAAATACGATCAATTTTCAGCAGAATAGTTATGAGCATAGTACCGAATGCTGCGGTCTTGAGCAGCTTTGAAGTTGTGCCGGATATCCAGCTAGAGGCGGTGGGCAATATCGCTATTTAAAATATTTTGGAGGGGTAGATGATTTACAGAACTTATAGAGCTGATACGTACAAAGAGGCTGTGCTGAAGGCCAAGATGGAATTGGGTAATAACATATATATAATCAGCAGAAAAGAAGTTAAAGAAGGAGGAGTTTTCGGGCTGTTCAGAAAAAGGCAAACTGAGATTACAGTAGCCAAAAAAGAGCAGCCTGATGAAATAGGGAGAAAGTCACCGGTCATAAAGAAGGCTCCTGAACAAATGCCTGTTGTCCGCGATGAACAGATTATAAAGGAACTCAATGAGATAAAAGCCAGGCTGAACAGTTTAACAGTCAAGAAAGAACCGGCATCGGAAAACGACATTTTTAGACCTTATGAGATGATGTTAAGACAGAATGATTTTTCGGATGATTATATCTTGAACCTCAAATCTGCTTTTGAAAAAGAGATAACTCTTGGCGATATTAAGGACCAGAATACTATAAAGAAAAAAATAATAGATTACATTACAGGTGGTCTAAGCTTCTCAGGTCCCATCGAGGCAGGTAAAGATAGGCCTGGGGTAGTTGTACTGGTTGGTCCTACAGGTGTAGGGAAAACAACAACAATTGCCAAGCTTGCAGCAACCTTTGGTGTTTTAAAAAGGCACCGTGTTGAACTTGTTACCATAGATTCTTACAGGATTGCGGCGATAGAGCAGCTCGGTAAATATGCGGAATTGATGCAGATCCCTTTCAACGTTATTAATTCGAGGGAGGAGTTTAAAGAGTATCTGAAAGGGTGCAGTGCTGAACTGGTGTTTGTTGATACAGCTGGCCGTTCACAGAAGAATAACATGGGGCTTGCAGAACTGAGAAGTATCTTGGATGGGGCAAGAAGAAAACTTGATATTCATCTTGTAATCAGTGCTACAACTAAATACCGTGATGCTGTGGACATTTTTGCAAGGTTCAATCAGTTAATGTATGAAAAGGTCATTATTTCAAAATTGGATGAAACAAACACCATAGGTTCAATAATAAGTGCACTGGGAAAGGATAGAAAACTTTCCTATTTTACAACTGGCCAGAGTGTTCCCGATGATATTGAGCTTGCCAGCACTAAAAAACTTATTGATATGATATCTTTTGATGATACTATTTTAAATAGAGATGAAATGGCTGTCTGAGTATTAAAGTTTAATGACTTTGAGGAGATAGATTAAAAGACAGGGGTGTTACAATGGGTTTTATGATAACAACCGATGGTTCGTCCTACGAGGATGTTAAAAAGGATCAGGCAGAGAGATTGCGATTGATTATGAAGGAGAAGAACGCGACCGGTAAACGCACGAGAGAGCCCAGAGTTATTACAATATCAAGTGGCAAAGGGGGAGTGGGCAAAACAAATATCGCTATTAACCTTGCGATTGCTTTTTCTGAGATCGGGAAAAAGGTCGTTGTCATGGATGCAGACCTGGGGCTTGCAAATGTCAATGTTATTCTGGGTATAATTCCCAAATACAACCTGTATCATGTCTTAAAAGGCCAGAAAAGATTGCATGAGATTATTATTGATACTCCATACGGTATTCAGATTATAGCGGGGGCATCGGGTTTTGCACAGCTCGCGGACCTGGATGAGGAGGAAAGAGCGGCTTTTGTTCAGGAGCTAAAGGAACTGGCATATGCAGATATAATAATAATTGATACTGGAGCGGGAGTTTCACAGAACGTACTTACTTTTGTCAGGTCTGCCGATGATGCAATTATAGTTACAACTCCGGAACCAACAGCTATTACAGATGCTTACGGGATTATTAAAACAATATCGGCCGAGATAAACGGACCTAATATAAAGCTTGTGGTGAACAGGGTGAAATCCCATATGGAAGGCAAGAAAGTAGCCGAGAGGGTTATAACAATAGCAGGGCAGTTTCTGAATATAAAGGTTGACAACCTTGGCTTTATATTTGAAGATGTATCCGTTCAGAAATCGGTTGTTAAACAGGACCCGTTTATAAAGAGTTCACCAAACAGCAAGGCCTCGCAGTCTATAAAGCATTTGATGACAAGGCTTGCAAATATTGAGTACCGGGAAGCAGGAGGGTTTTCGAGATTTCTAAAGGGTTTATTCGGCGGTAAATCGGGTATCTGATTTAGATATTGATTTTTTTAATTGAGGGGGGTAATCTTTTTTATATGAGGATGGAATTAAACGATAAAGAATCAAAGATTACTCTCTACTCCTTTGGGCTGGCATTCTTTATATCCTTTATAATCGGTATAATAGTGGGAAATCCGTTCGGGATTGCCCTTGTGAGGGCTTTTTTAGCTTCCTTTGTATTTGCTATGGTGGTATTTGGAGTGATATATATTTTGAAAAAGTATATCCCCGAGATTTTTGAGATCTCGCGGATGGGGAGGGGTGTTGAAAAAGGAGGAGATTCGAATATTGATGCATCAGAGAGGGGGACTGAATCGCTGAATTCGAAATTTACGGTAGAATCAGCAGGTAAAAAGGCCGATTCCGGAGGTGAAAAGGTTAATATTCTTGTTGGAGATGAGGGCGAAAGTTACCAAAAAGATAAAGCAGAAGGCGTGGGAAGAGAATCTGAAGAGTTCGCAAGAGAGGAATTCGGTGTGGTAGAGGTGGGTAAAAAAGGTAAAAAAGATAAGAAAGGGGTTGTTTCCGATATTGGGAATGAAACGCCGGAGGGTGAAAAAAACGAAGAAGAATTACCTCCTATAGAGGAGCTTCTGGGAGAGGAGGAAGATATCCCCCCTGAAATTCAAACCGAGGATGAGACGTTATCGGAGGGAAGGGGTGTAAAGAGTGATTATATTGAGGTCGGAAATGTCAGAATCCCCAATGAACCGGAGCTCCTTGCAAAAGCCATAGAAAAGGTGATGAAAGAAGATGAATCATAGTAAAGAACTTGTAGATAGATTGGTTGAAGAGACAGGGTGTGATGAAGTCCTCGCCACAATGCTTTTAAAGTTCACAGGGGGGGATATAGAGGGAGCAAAGAGGATTATTGAAGCTGTTCCAAAAGACATTTTTGCCGTAAAGGGCAAGTTTATAACACAGGTAACGGGTTATTACGGGGCATTTTTCTTTTGCTATGATGGGAAAGAGGGTAATATTAAGAGGCTTATATCAGTTATCAGTGATGATAAGGATGTAGCCAAATTTGATCTTGCGCTTCCCTGGCAGAGATTTGAAGAGATACTATACGATTATGCGAGAAATAAAAAGGTTGATGCCCTTAAGATAGAGCAATTTAAAAGGCTTTTCACTGATTCTGAATTTATAAGTAAACTGGCGAATGTTTTTAAACCTGGGGCAAAAGTAAAAAAAGATGTTTTTGAAAATCTTTTGCTGGACGAGCTGTACAATATTTTTGCCGATACTAACATTGCTGTCAAGTTTGAAATTGAAATGACAGATGCATTTGCCCTGAACAAGAGTTTAAAGGAAGCGGATTATATTTTAGAGGAGGAGAAAAAGGAAGAACGGAGCATTGATGAGGAAGTAGAAAAAAGTAAAAAGGCAAATCAATCGTTAATTGTTCTAAAGGTGTCTCCCGAACTATCACCTGTTAGAGGAGTCGAGATAAAAAATCTCGAGTTTGGTGATGAGATACAGGTTCGAATTACCGATGAGAGGGAGATCGCTGACTACCTTGCTGAACTCCTTGGAGGAAAAGTTGATAGCATCAGGGTGCCAATCTATACAAAAATTGTTGAAGTAAAAGAACTGGAAGGAGGTAATGTTGGAGTTTTAACTCAATTCGGCCCTGGGATAATGGGGATGTTTAAGGTTCCCGAGGATGTTAAAGTTGTAACCAGGGAAGTTGCTGAAGAGGAACCTGAGGTGAAAGAGGTAAGAAATAAAAAAGAACTTTCGCCTCTTTTAATTCTTGCGGGTATATTTGTTATTATAGTGATATTTATCGTATTAATAATGATGTCTTAGCAGGTACATTTGAGAACAAAATGCAATGGGGAGTGATAAGGTGTTTGAAGGTAAATCAGAAGAGGAACTCTGGAAAACTTATAAAAAAACGAAGGATCCAAAGATAAGGGAATATTTTGTAAATAAATATTCTCCGCTTGTTAAATACGTGGCAGGAAAGATTGCAATTGGGATGCCCCAGAACGTGGATTTTGATGACCTTGTGGGATATGGTGTTTTTGGTCTTCTGGATGCTATAGACAAGTTTGACCCCGACAAGGATATAAAGTTTAAAACATATGCTGTAACCAGAATAAGGGGAGCCATCTATGATGAGTTACGTTCCATTGATTGGGTCCCGAGATCTGTGAGGCAAAAGGCGAAAGAGCTTGAGAGGGTTATCGGAGCGCTAGAAAACAGACTGGGTAGGGCTGCAACAGATGAAGAGATAGCAAAAGAGATGGGAATCTCCCTGAAAGAGTTTCATACTCTCGTTCTTAAACTCTCGGGGGCTTCTATACTGTCCCTTAGCGATGTGTGGTATATAGGCGATGAGAGTGATCAGGTTTCTGTAATGGAAACCATAGAGAGTCCTAAAAGCCTGAATCCTGATGTTATCGTTGAGCGGGAAGAGATAAAAAATATAATTGTTAAGGCAATCAGCGAACTTCCTGATAAAGAAAAAAAGGTTTTAATCCTGTATTACTACGAAGATCTGACCCTAAAAGAGATAGGAGAGGTGCTTCAGGTTACCGAGTCAAGAATCTCTCAGCTTCATACAAAGGCAATTATGAGGTTGAGGAGCAAATTGATGAATATTAAAAAAAGCATGGTGATATAATATGACAGCATCCCTTGATAAATTGATGGAAGCCTTAAAGGAACTCAATTTTGATGTTGAAGAAGAGCCCAGCCAGAAGAAGGGTATATACATAGAGGCATTTTCAATCGAGGATGGTTTAAAAAAGGCTTCAGAGATTCTAAATATTCCCATAAGCGATCTCGATTATGAAATTGTTGAAAGCGGCAGGAAAAAACTTTTTAGTAAAAAACCGTATAAGCTTTTTGTGAAGGTTACTGAAACAGCTACTTTATTTGCCGAAGAGGGAAAACACGATTACGGACAGGGTGAGACAGTCCCGTTGTTTGAGGATGTTGATGGCAAGTTCTCTGTAAAGATAAGCAGGGTAGGGGTCGTTTTAAAGGTTACAAAACCAAAAGGAAAGGGGAGGAAGGTCAAGGTTGAAGATGTACTAAGGGCCTTGAGGGAGAAGCACGTAACAGAATTTGATAAATCAAAGGTGGCGAAAGTTGTAAGAGAGGCGAAAGGTGAGTATGTAAAGATCGCAGATTTTACTCCCGATGAGAGACATAATGGATCGGTTATAGTTGAAGTATCGGATGATAAAATGAGAGCCTACATAACCTTAATCCCGCCAAAACCAGGCGGCAGGGATATTGATATTGATGATGTTATGGAAGCCCTTGAAGAAAAGGGAGTTGTGTACGGTATAAAAGAGGATGTGATTAGAGAGTCAATTGAGGATGAAGTATACAATGTTCCCATACTTGTAGCGGAGGGCACAAAGCCGCAGAATGGAGAAGATGCAAAGATTGTATACAACTTTAGAACCGAAAAGAGAATACAGCTACATGAGGATGAGAAGGGGCAGGTTAACTTTAAAGACCTTGATCTTGTAGAAAATGTTGTAGCCGGGCAGCTGCTGGCTACAAAAATACCTGCTACGGAGGGGGTCCCGGGGAGAACCGTTACAGGTGAAATTCTGGAAGCAAAACCAGGGAAAGACGTAGAACTGCAACCCGGCAAGAATACAGAACTTTCTCCCGATGGAATGAGTATAATAGCAACTATTAATGGACAGGTTGTTCTGTCGCGCGGTAAGGTGAATGTTGAACCAATATACGAGGTCAATGGAGATGTTGATATCAAAACTGGAAATATTATGTTTCTGGGAACTGTTATTGTTAAGGGCAATGTAGAGGATGGTTTTTCGGTGAAAGCAGCCGGTGATATTGAGGTTAAGGGTAGCGTTGGAAAGAGCATTCTTGATGCTGAAGGAGATATTTATATAAAACAGGGAGTGATGGGAAAAATAGGAGGAACAATAAAATCCGGTGGATCAATTTATGCAAAGTTTTTGGAGCAGGTAAAGGTGATTGCTGATAAAAATGTGCTGGTAGAAGATGGTATTATGCACTGCAATGTTGATGCATCGGAAAAGGTTATATGCTACGGTAAAAGGGCTACTATAGTTGGGGGTAAAATCAGGGCGGGTGAACTTGTTAATACAAAAACCCTCGGTTCTGTATCCTTTACCGAGACGATTGTCGAAGTTGGGGTTGATCCTAAATCAAGGCAGAGGCTCTACGATCTGGAGAAAGAGAAGAAAGAAGCTGAAGAAGAGCTTGAAAAATTGACGGCCAATATAAAAACTTTGCAAAATCAAAAGAAGAGCGGAAGAAACTTCAATGAAGAGAAAGAGGAGATGCTTGAGAGGATGCTCGAAGACAGGGAAGAGCTTACAATCAGGCTTTCAGAGATAAACGAGGAGATGGAAGAACTTAGGTCCTATCTAAAACTCCTAAAAACAGTTGGAAAGGTTTCTGTATCGAAAAGTGTTTTTCCGGGAGTCAGAATAGGCATTAAAGATGTATATTACGATGTAACGAATGAGTTCAAAGCAGTGACATTTGTACTCGAAAGTGGGAGAATCAGGGTGAAGAAGTATGAAGAAATAGATTTAGAGGAAATCCTCGGTAAAAAGGTGAGATAATGCCAATTCTGCCTATAGATCTGCAGGTTATACTGATGAAAATGGACAGTATGACGAGGCTCCAGAATGAACAGCAGGACGGAGTGTACATGATGCAGGTTGTAAAGGGAGCAGAGCTGGGTGAATTGTCGCAGATAGAATCCTCGAGGGTAAATGAAGTCAAACCCCATCCCGATAACAATACAAAAATAGAAGATAAAAAAAGCAGGGAGCAGGCCAGACAGGGGAAAAAACGCGAGGAGAAAAGAAAAAAGGAGCTGGAAAAGATAATCAAAGAATTTCAAGAACCGGAAAAAGGCATTCATATCGATATAAAAAGATGAAAGATATACTGCTTATCCTCTTTAACATTGTGATAGTATCCATAGTTTGGATAATCCTCAATTCAAAGATAAATAAAAATAGTCTACCTTCTAGAATTGAAGAGTACACAAGGGAGGTTGAAAGGCTAATAGTTGAATTAAATAGAGCCCTGGATGAAGTGGTTTCCATTTCAGAAGAAAGAGTGAAGGAACTTAAATCTATGATTAAAAAGGCTGAAAAGGTTGTAAAAAAAGGAAAAACTGGAGCCCTTATAGAAGGAAAAATAGAGGAAAAAGTAGAACAGAATGTAGAAGATAATGCGAAAATAGGACACAAGACTTCTTTAAATGCTTTTTCAAGTTCAACTGAAACTAAGGCTAAAGTTAACCTTAAAAACGCGGATTTAAGTAATAGAGGAGAGGAAAAGAGTTTTGTAGAAAGGGTAAGGTATCTTTCTTCTATGGGATATTCAAGGAAAGAGATAGCTTCAGCTCTTGGAATTACTCCAGCAGAGGTTGATTTTTTACTTTCCCTAAGCA
>JALXDB010000329.1 GCA_026990615.1 Spirochaetota bacterium | reverse complement strand
AAAATTAGCATTGGGAAGATGAAGTTTGCCCCTGTTTTAGAAGAATGATTTTTTATAACGTAAGCAATTCTTTCATCGTAAAAACCCGTTTCATCTATAATCCATGTTCCTACTTCGGGATGTTCCTCAAATAGTTTCTCCAGTTCAAAAGAATCATCTATACTTGCGATTTGATTTTCTGCTATTTCATAACCTCCCCTATATACAATGGCGTTTTCAGGGTATTGCTTGAATCTCTTATTATCGAGTTTTGACCTGACAAAAAAAACATTACGCCTGTCAGCCCTGTTCTGTGATGTAATTTCCTTTACCCTGTCCGATTTTTTGATAACTACCTTTGAGTCTCTAAAAACTCTTGCAGCGAATTCGGTTTTTCCTGACCCCATGGGGCCTATTACAAGAATCTTTCTGTTTCCGCGGGTAAAATCGAAATGGTTTATCGGATGGTGTATTTTAACATTTGGGAATCCGAAACTCTTTAGAAAACTGATTATTCCTTCTTTGCTTTCTATTTCTGCCAATTTAGCCCCGTTATATACAGGAAGATTGTAGGTAAACTTTAAAATAAACACTAAAATTGATTTTAGTCAATATGAAATAGAACAAAATGGTAGTGTCATTATGCCACGATGCCGAAAATTAAAAGTGTCATATTGATACATTATGATGTATTGTAATGACACACTATAAAAAATAGTTTTGGGATAATTATAATAGTTATTATGTAAGTTATTAGTATATAGATAATTATAACTCTATGTCCTCTCCTTGTTCAAAATTGTATGGCATAAATTTTGCTAATTAATTAGTGAAAAATAAAAGGAAAGGAGGTGTTGGTTATGGACCTGGTAAGATACGATCCATTTGAAATTATGGACAGAATCGCTGATACCTTTGATTCTTTAAGGGACATCGACAGATGGTTTGATTTTCCAGAATTTAGATTTCTGGACACCTTTGGACTGTACGAGGGAGAATGGTCTCCGGCACTCGATATGTATGAGGATGATGATGCATACTTTGTAAAGGTTGATGTACCGGGTGTTGATCCAAAGGATATAGAGATAAGTGCTACCAGCGATGTATTAACTATTAAAGGTGTTAGAAGGATTGAAGAGGGTAAGGATAAAGGCAAAAAGAAGGGTAAGAAGTATGAAAGAGAAGAGATATTCTATGGAGAATTCCATAGAACAGTGCCTTTACCTGTACCTATTGATCCCGACCATGTAGATGCCAAGATTAAAGATGGGGTTCTGTACATAACTCTTCCCAAGAAAGAGGAATTAAAGCCCAAAAAGATCAACGTTAAGGTTTCTTAAAAGCCCATAATGAAGGGAGGTGAGAATAATGGCTGAAAATAAAGAAATTGCCAAAAGAACAGCAACCGAACCGGCCAAAACTGAAGAGAGAGAGAGGTTTATAAGGCCGAGAACAACGGTGTTTGAGCTGGATAATGCCGTAAAGATTTTAATGGATCTTCCCGGGGTTAGCAAAGACAACCTCGACATCAGCTATAATCGAGGTGAGCTTACCATTATTGGAAGACGTGAGAAGTGGGACAGAGAAAAAATGAGGCCGGTTTATATAGAGAGGTTCGATGGTGGATTCAAGAGGGTGTTCGCAATAGATGATACTCTTGATGCACAAAAGATTGAGGCGAAATTGAACAACGGAGTGCTTGAGATAGTAATACCAAAAGTCGAAGCAAGACAGCCCAAGAAGATCGAAATAAAGACTGCTTAGAAATTAAATTAGCATAGAGGAGGGGAATAGCAAATCAGCCGCCAAAGAATGGCGGCTTTTTTTATTTTAAATGAATTAGGTTAAGTCTGTGTGTGGTAATTCCTGAAATTGAGCGATAAAAACTCTCAAAAGTATTATAGTTTATTATTTTATCTGTTATAATTATTTTTTAATCACTTTTCGAATTGGGAAAAAGAGATGAATAATAATACTGTATGGAGCCCTAGCTCTCTTAAAAGTGAGAGGAAGAAAGAGATATTTGGCTTTATG
This sequence comes from Spirochaetota bacterium, assembly GCA_026990615.1. GTDB lineage: Bacteria > Spirochaetota > B62-G9 > B62-G9 > B62-G9 > JALXDB01. The sequence goes on along the minus strand of JALXDB010000329.1, from coordinate 2,915 downwards.
ATGTTTGACTTTGCCAACTCTTCTTACACCACCGTTATAATAACCGCAATTTTTAATGCATATTTTGTAAGGGTTGTTGTTAATCAACAGAACAGAGGAGAGCTCCTTTGGTCTGTAGCTCTTTCTGTATCCTATGCTGCTGTTATTCTACTGGGACCAATACTTGGGGCAATAGCTGATTATTCGGCTTTAAAGAAAAAGTTCCTGTTTGGTTCGTACATTCTCTGTGTTTCTTTTACCTCCCTGCTTTTTTTTATAAAGCCCGGCGATGTGATTCAGGCAATGATCTTTGTAATTCTTTCCAATATTGGATTTGCAGCAAGTGAGAACTTTGTTTCCAGTTTTCTTACCGATATAGCAACAGAAGAGGATATGGGAAAAATCTCGGGTTATGCATGGAGTTTTGGATATATAGGGGGATTAACCTCCCTGGCTATTTCGCTTGCTATACTATCGATGTTTCCTTCCGGCAAAGAAAATGAGTTCCTCGGAATAAGGTTAACCAATCTTGTCACAGCTTTTTTCTTCGGTATTGCAGCTATTCCCACATTTTTATGGTTGCATGAAAAGGGACAAAAGAGAGAATTGCCTCCCGGAGAAACCTATTTTTCATTACCTTTTAACCGATTGAAAGATACCTTTATTCATATAAAAGAGTTTAAGGAATTGATGAAATTTCTGCTGTCATTTCTGTTTTTCAATTCAGGTATAGCCGTGGTTATTTCCTTTGCCGCAGTATACGCACAAAAAGACCTTGGCTTTACCCCCTCTATGACTGTTCTTTTAGTTATAGTGGTAAATATTACTGCTTCGGTGGGGGCATTTCTCTTTGGTTACATGGAAGATGTTATCGGGTCAAAGAATACGATCATGATAACACTTTTTATATGGATTATAACGGTTACATCTGCCTTTTTTATAAAGGGTAAACAGGCATTCTGGGTGGTTGCAAACCTGGCAGGTATTTCGATGGGGGCCAGTCAGTCGTCTGCTAGGGCTCTGGTAGGTTTATTTTCACCTGAAAGCAAATCGGCCGAGTTTTTTGGATTCTGGGGGTTTGCCGGGAAACTATCCGCAATAATAGGGTTGTTGTCATTTGGTACCATGTCATATCTGTTTTCATCCAATAGAATTGCAATTTTATCTACAATATTTTATTTTATTGTTGGTATAATTATCCTGGTCTTTGTCGATGAGAAGAGAGGAAGGAAGGCCGCTAATGAATATAAGGAGTGAGATATTGAATATTCTCTATATAATTATTTGCTGGAGAAGAAGCTAATCCAACAATCTCTGGATTTTCTTGTCATTTTGCGGTAGCTTATCAATGATTTATCAGTAATAACGGTAAACAGGAGAGAAAGAGATGTTTTTCCCATTAAAGGATGAAAATCCAACAAAAACTTTTCCCTTTATGACAGTTTTAATCATAGTCGCAAATGTCATTGTTTTTCTGATTGAATTGGCTTACGGACATAACAGGGGGTATTTAATAGCAAAATACGGGGTTATCCCGTATGAAATAACCCATGCCGTTGATATAAATCCAACGGTCTTTCTTGGGCCATATATAAATCTGATAACTTCACTGTTTTTACACGCCTCTTTCTGGCATATTCTTGGAAATATGTGGTTCTTCTGGATTTTTGGTAACAACATTGAAGATGTTGTAGGTCATTTTAAGTTTTTGATCTTTTATCTTCTGGGAGGTATTGCAGCTTCACTTATGCAGATACTGTTGACGGCTTCCTCAACCATTCCAGTTATAGGTGCAAGTGGTGCTGTTTCAGCCATACTCGGGGCATATATGATTAAATTCCCGCGGGCCAGGGTTAAAACTCTTCTCTTTATTTTTATTTTCGTCACCGTTATAAATGTCCCAGCTATTACCTTTATAGGAATATGGTTTTTCATTCAGCTTCTATCCAGTTTGGGCGCAGCGAGGGGAAATGTGGCCTGGTATGCCCATATCGGAGGTTTCCTGTTTGGTTTGTTTACCATTAGACTTTTTCAAAAAAAAGAAGGGTACACTAAATACAGGGTATACTAACATTTCAAAAGATTGTTAGAAATTTGCTTGACTTATATTACTCATTTCTGCTAAAATGTTTCAATAAAAAATCAATTTGGTGAATATAAGAATATAATAGTATAGTGATACATCCCTAATATGTGTAATATCGTATATGGGCAGCTAAAATTAATCTATACCTATATAGATAACTAATCAGATTGTACGAAAATAATGGTATAAGTAGATAATAATTGTCATTTCCAAAAAATAAAAGAAAGGATAAAGATATGAAGGTATTTTTTGCTACAGATCTACATGGATCAGAAATATGCTGGAAAAAGTTTATTTCAGCAGGAGAATTTTACGGAGTTGATGCACTTATACTCGGTGGTGATATGACTGGTAAAGCTGTTATACCTATTATTGATCAGGGTAATGGCACCTATAAGGTAACTCTTTTAGAGAATGAACATATTCTTAAGAGCAAAGAAGAAGTTGACAATATGGTAAAGCAGATTCAAAACAGGGGTTATTACCCATATCTCACTAATCCCGATGAAATAGATGAGCTGAGCAACTCTCCAGAAAAAATAGATAAGATTTTTCTTGATAAGATGCTTGAAACAGTTGCCAGATGGATGGACTATGCCGATAAAAAGTTAGCGGGTAAGAATATCCAGTGTTATGTTTGCCCCGGAAATGACGATGCCTTTGAAATAGATGAAGTAATAAAGCAATCCAAAACAGTAAAGCATGTTGAAGGTGAGTGTGTTCAGCTCGACAAACATCATGAAATGATCAGTACGGGCTGGTCAAATCCAACCCCCTGGGATACTCACAGAGAAGAGCCCGAGGAGAAACTACGGGATAGAATAGAGGCGCTGATAAAAAAGGTGAACAA
>JALXDB010000328.1 GCA_026990615.1 Spirochaetota bacterium | reverse complement strand
GTTATATATTATATATTTAAAAACTCGAATTTTGCCCTAATAAACAAAAGAATAAGAGGCGCCTTATGAAAAAAGAGGCAACCTATTATGAAGTGCTGAATAACGGCAGGGTAAGATGTACGTTATGTCCCCACAACTGTGTCATAGGGGAGGGTAAATTGGGCATATGCGGTACAAGAACTACCGAAAGTGGCAAACTCTACACAAAAATATACGGAGAGGTTTCTGCACTGGCTATGGATCCTATAGAGAAAAAACCTCTATACCATTTTTATCCCGGAACATCAATTCTGTCGATAGGTACGGTTGGCTGTTCCTTTAAATGCCAGTTCTGCCAGAATTATCATATATCCATGAACCCGGATTATCCAACAGATTACTACTCTCCTGAAACTATAGTAGAAATGGCTTTGGAGAGAAACTCAATAGGAGTTGCCTATACCTATTCAGAACCGCTTATATGGTACGAGTATATCTACGATTTATCTGTTCTTGCAAGAGAGCATGGGTTGAAGAATGTGTTTGTAACAAACGGGTATATTAATCAGGAGCCTCTGTTAGAATTATTAAAGTATGCGGATGCTTTTAATGTTGATCTAAAATCATTTAACAATGAGTTTTACAGAAAAATAGTGGGCGGAAAGCTTGAGCCAGTAAAGGAGACCATAAGGGAAATATCTAGATGGGAAAACATAATGCTTGAAGTTACAACTCTTATAATTCCGGGTTACAATGACAGCGACGAAGAAATAGACAGGCTGACTGATTTTTTAGCTTCGTTGAGTCCTGATATTCCATACCATCTTTCGGCGTATTTCCCCATGTATAAATTTACAGCGCCTCCAACACCTGTTGAAAAACTGGAACATTTAAAAAAATTAGCTGAGAAGAAGTTGAACTACGTGTATCTTGGCAATGTCTCCGGGCCGAGCAATACATATTGTCCCAGATGTGGAGCATTGCTTATTGAACGGTACGGGTATTTTGTAAAGAAGGTTAATCTAAAAGATGGAAAATGCGTAAAATGCGGGGCGTCAATACCTGTATTTGAATGAGCTTATGTGTTAATAAATTTGACTAAAAGAAAAAATTTTGTATATTATTATTGAACGACGCGGGGTGGAGCAGTTGGTAGCTCGTTGGGCTCATAACCCAAAGGTCGCAGGTTCAAGTCCTGCCCCCGCTAAATCCATCCCTGCCGTTTAAGTGGCAGGGATTTTTATTTTGTGTCTGATATTATTCAGTAATTAATTTTAAACTCTACTTCACTATAAGGAGATTATACTTGATTGTATATAAATGCGATTACTGTGGAAAGATTATAGAATCCTCACTGAATGTATCTGGGCTGAAGTTTGAGCTAAAAAAGGTTTCCTCACCAGATGTTGTAAAAAAGTTCAGTTCGGACCAGACATATGGTCTGATTTTTGAACATCTCTGTGAAGATTGTTCAAAAAAACTCACCGAAAAATTCATTGCCCTCAAAAATGAAATATTAAAAGAAAGAGAAGAATCTTTTAGAAAATTGGAAAAGCAGAAGGAAACCAGCTAAATCAGGTATCCTATTTTAATTCCTAAATTTTAAATCCTTTTGTTGACTATAAAGATTTAAAAAAATATTATTCAACTATTATACGTTCGTATAAAATCTCAATTTCAAAGGGGGATAAGATGGGTGGATTGTACCTGGGTTTAGGAGCGGGATTACTCGCAATGTTAATTGTTGTGATCTTTATCAAATCAGTTCTCTCTAAAGAAGAGGGAAGTGATGTGATGAAAAAGATAGCCCGTCAGATACAGATTGGAGCTGCCGCTTTTTTAAGAAGAGAATATATCTACATATCTGTAGTGGTTATCGTTATTGCTGTTATTATGATAGCTGCTAAAAAGTATTTTGGATTTGGATCAGCTATCTCATTTGTCTGGGGTGCGTTTGTATCTGCATCTGCCGGGGCTATAGGTATGACCATGACTACAAGGGCCAATGTAAGAACTACATATGCGGCAAGTAAAAAGGGTATGAGAAGTGCTCTTAATATAGCTATATCCGGTGGTGCGGTAATGGGTTTGAGTGTTGTCGGTATTGCACTGATAGGTTTGGTTATCCTGCTCTTTGCTTTCAGAGTTTTCGGTGAAAATGATCCTGCAATGTTTGTAAAAAAATTAGGCACCATAAATGCCTATGCAATGGGGGCGAGTCTTTTTGCGCTTTTCGCGAGAGCTGGAGGGGGTATTTATACCAAAGGTGCTGATATGGGGGCTGACCTTGTGGGGAAGGTTGAAGCCGGTATCCCGGAAGATGATCCCAGAAACCCCGCTGTAATAGCTGACAATGTTGGAGATAATGTAGGTGACACCGCTGGCCTTGGGGCTGACCTTTTGGAATCGTACGTTGAATCCATGATTGCGAGTATGGTTCTCGCCGCAACAACCGTATCTTATGGTATGACAAGGCTTACAGCCGAAAATATCGTTATGGTTAAGGATATAATTCAGATGATTATATCCATTGCTGCTGCTGGAATCTTTTCTTCAATACTGGGTGTTTTCTATGTGAAATTGTCCGCAAGAAAGAATCCTCAGTCTGCTCTGTTGGGCGGTACTTATATAGCCTCTGTACTAACAATAATATTTTCTGCCCTTATAATTAACAGTCTGGGCGTAAGTATAGTCGAGGAATCCACCGGCAATGTTTACGGGAAATGGGGATTTTTCTGGAGCATTGTTTCAGGAATAATATCGGGTATTATAATAGGTTTTGTAAGTGAGTACTACACATCAAGCAGGTTTAAACCTGTGCAGAAGCTTGCTGAAAGCTGTGAAACCGGTCCTGCAATCGGAGTTGTGGGTGGAATTTCTCTGGGATTGAAAAGTGCTTTTCTTCCGGTAATAGCAATAGTGTTTGCTATTATTATTTCCAATTCCCAGGCAGGTATGCTTGGTGTGGGATTGGCATCTTTTGGTATGCTTGTTACAACAGGGATGATTGTATCCGTTGACAGTTACGGTCCTGTTGCCGACAATGCAGGTGGAATTGCTGAAATGGCAGGGCTTCCTGAAAATGTTAGAGAAATTACCGATGAGCTGGATGCAGTTGGTAATACAACAGCCGCCATTGGCAAAGGATTTGCAATTGGATCTGCTGCATATGCAGCTCTTGGACTTCTAACAGCATATCTTTCATCAACAGGTATAAAGATGGAAGATCTTGCCCTTTCATCAATTAAGGTTATGGCCGGCTTACTTATGGGTGGAATGCTGCCGTTTCTGATCTCTTCGCTTCTCTTTGAAGCTGTTGAGAAGGAGGCTTTTAAGATGGTTGAAGAGGTTAGAAGGCAGTTTCGTGAGATAAAAGGGCTAATGGAGGGCAAGGCCGAGCCTGATTCAAGGACTTGTGTTGATATTGCTACGAAGAGCGCTCTTCACGGTATGATGCTTCCCGGAGGTATTGCTATTCTGACTCCTATAGTGGTTGGTGTGATATTCGGGCCGATTACACTCGCCGCAACCCTGGTTGGAGCTATAGTTACAGGTATAATAATAGGTATTCAGTATGCCAATTCGGGTGGAGGCATGGACAATGCCAAAAAGTATATCGAGGAAGGGAATTTTGGAGGAAAAGGCTCAGAAGCTCATAAGGCGTCCGTTGTAGGTGATACCGTTGGTGATCCGATGAAGGATACTGTGGGTCCATCTATAAATATACTGATAAAATTGATGAGCGTTATTTCTCTTGTAATGGTACCTTTCCTTAGAGAACTCAATGGATTGATATGGAGGCTATTTTAAATAGCTTTGTAAAAAATTTACAAATTATTGGGGGGCATTTTAAGTGCCCCTCTTTTTTTAAAGTTTTGTTCATGAAAGTATTACCTTTATCATTGATGTTACAAATAAAAGAAAGGAGGAATGATTTTGCCTGAAAGAGGAGCAATAGTTTTAACCAGTGGTGGGTTAGACTCGTTGCTTGCAATGAAGATACTTGAAAGAGAAAGGATTAGGGTAACAGGGCTTCATCTTGTTACATGGTTTAATTTACCGAAGTATAAGATGTTCAATGAGATCCCTGAATATGAGATTAAATATGGGATTAAGATATACAATATCGATGTGAGTGAGGATTATACTTCGATACTTTTAAACCCGAAGTACGGATATGGTTCAAGCGTAAATCCATGTATTGATTGCAAAATCCTGTTTTTCAGCAAAGCAAAAGAACTTATGGGAAGGTTTAAGGCCGATTTTGTTGCTACCGGAGAGGTTGTAGGACAGAGGCCGATGACTCAAAACCTGAACTCCATAAAGTTGATAGAAAAAAAAAGCAACCTTTCAGGTTATGTTGTAAGACCTCTCTGTGCTAAACTGCTGGATCCAACTGTGCCTGAGATTAAGGGTTGGATTAATAGAGAGCATCTCTATGATATATCCGGGAGGGGAAGGAAGCGTCAGATGGAGCTTGCAGTGGAGTATGGAATTGACAACTACCCATCTCCTGCCGGTGGATGTATTTTAACAGAGAAAAATTTTGCACCGCGCTTTTATGATCTGATAAAGAACATTAAAAATCCTTCTGTGATTGATTTTCTAACACTTAGATATGGCAGGCACTTTAGATTACCCGATGGGGCAAAGCTAATCGTTGGAAAGAACAAAGCTGAAAACGATTTTCTCGGAAGACTGCCCTGGGGCAATCTGCAGTTTGAGTTGATTGATGTACCTGGCCCTTTATGCCTGATCGATTGGAAGGGCTATCCCGGCTCACTCAGATTGGCTGTTACTGCATGCATAAGATACAGCGATTATAAAGATGTCGAGCAGCTTAATTATGTTAAAGTAAAGATTAAAAAGAAAGATAATAACGATAGGATTATTAAATTGAAACCTTTAAAAGGTATAGATTTAAAGTCATATATGATTGTATAGAGCGTCAAATTGATATATTTAAAATTAGTGTTATACTCATAAAAGTCGTTTTGAGATTTAATTT
>JALXDB010000327.1 GCA_026990615.1 Spirochaetota bacterium | reverse complement strand
CCATTACGTGACTTTAAAACAGAGTCTAATTTTTATATTCAGAAATGACGTCAGTTGGAGAGGGAAACAACAGAACTATTAGCTCCGCTTAGAGTATCGACAAAATCATCCCAGTTATTTTCAAGCCACCTCATAGCTCTTACATTGTGCTGCAGGTATATGAGGTATTCATAGGGATTCTGCTTTTTGATATAAAAGTCATCAACATCCCAGTTTAAAACATACAGATTTGCCGCTTTTGTAATTATGGGAAGGTAATGCAGCTCTCTTTTATCAAGAGGACCTATTGCACTATCCTCAACTGACTGTTCCTGATAGGATTTCAGAAAATTATAAACCTTATCAAGCAAGAAATCGCCGTCCTCTTTTCCTTCCCATGTAGTACAGAAATAAACCATGGCAAGAGCAACGTCAAAAATCCTGACATCTATTTTAGACCAGTCGAAATCAAACATGCCAACGACTTTCTCATTTTCATACTTCAGATTCCCTGGGTGAAAATCGCAATGGATCGCCAGTTGAAGCATCTTCTCATAGTCCTGCCTGTCAATCTGCCTTATAGTTTCATCCACCACGTTTAAAATAGAATCAAGATTCTTTAAGAAATATGCATCAAACTTTGTTGTCCCCGCCCTCTTTGCATACTTCATAAGGTTACCGGATATGGTTGGTAACATATCTATAATCTTTGGTTCATACCTTCTTCCCTCGGGTTTCAGGTCGGAAATTGTTGAGTGGTATCTGGCAAGAACCCTTGCGGAATCTTTAAGCTCCTCCATCGTACAGACGGGGTTATCCCATGTGTACTTATCCTCTCCCCTTAAGAATTCAAATATTGCAAAGTATATTTCTTCGCTTTCATCATCTATAGATTTCAGCTCCTTTACATAACTCAATCCATCCCGTCTCATTATTATGGATGCAGCTATTTTAAAGTTCTTTTTCATCAGATGTTTTATAATTGAATGTTCAAACTTTACCTCTTCCTCTCTTATACCCCTCTTATATTTTCTAAGGAAATATTTTTGTCTTTTTCCGTTTTTCTCAGTTTCAATTGCATAACTTTCATTCACATAACCTTTGTCAAGTTTTTTAATATTTACGAGATCGCCTATATCGTAGTATCTGGTAATTATATCCCTGAGATGACTTCTAATATAGTTTTTTATTATTGCTTCCTGAAGCTGCTGGGCGCTTGTAACAAGATTTTCTACCAGGTTCCTTAATTCTGAGAGATCTACAAAATCCATTTTTTAACCCTGAAAGAGTTTTTAGTTCTACAAAATAAACGATTAAACTTGAACTTTGATACATCCAGAGTAAACACAGAAGGACTTGTCCAAAATCCTTCAATTTTTAATGGCAGCTCCAGTCAATCATACCTCTATCACACATCAAGGTCATCAACCTCCTGGTACCACTTAACCTTTGTCCCTATCTTGCTTCTCATTTTCCATTTTAAAGATTTAGGAGCCTTTTCTATCTCATCAAGTATATAACTAACCCTGCCGTAAACAATCTTTCTGTCCTCATCAGTCAACTGCTCATACTTGTTCAAATATTCATCAACAAGCTTAAGGTTGTCGGTAACTGTTTTCCAGAAACCCCAATCCTTTGTTAAATATCCGAGAATAATCTTTTTATTTATATGACTATCATCATCGTCACCAAAATCAAACTCTCTTAAAAGCATTATCGTGTCAATAATATCCTTCTCGTTTATCTTTGCAATCTGCATCTTTTCTAAAAACAGTTCGGCCAGAGGGAGAGTAACATCGTCCTTTTCAAGCCTTCCCTTCAGATTGATTGTATGGGAAAACCTCAGCTCATCAAAAAAGACATCTATATGCCTGTTATTGTCAAAATCATGAAATACAAGTCTCGAAGAGCCGAAAAGCTGAGTTACCTGCTTGTCCTCGCTATATCCACATGCCTTAAAAAACTCTAAAACCCTTTTAAACAGCTTCCTGTAAGAGGCAAAATCTATATCTGTAAAGACTCTCCCTAGATTTTTTTGAAGATAGTTAAACTTTTTACACTTCGTATAGAATGCCAGTGCCCCCAGTAACCTGAGAATAAGATCACTGTTCTCATCCCTGCGTAAAAGTTCGAGCAATCGCTCCTTCTCCTCATTAAAATCCGCCTTTGGTTTGCCATAATCAGCCATAAGCACAAACTCCTTCTTGTAATGTATTGTTCTAATTCAGCCGAGAGATTTGAAATAGCAACTCGCCTTTTCTAACCGCCTCAGACGATTTTGCTATTTAAAATCCCTCAATCATAAAAATAATATTGAGGCCATCCGGAAGAAAGCGGATGGCCCCTTTTCATAACAAACCATAACTACTATTCTACAGGTATTTCCTGGTAGATCTTCTCTGTATCAATACCCTGTTTCTTTCTGTATGCATTAAAACCGTAGAAGATAATCGCTGCTACAGCGTATAGAGCCAGCATAAACACTATTGAGCTTGCGTTCGACCAGCCAATTCCATAGTATGGAAAATCGAATGGAGCTACATGAGGATCCCAGATCCACTCGATCAACAACCAATCGAGGAAAACCATAAATATTAAACCCGCGAATGTAACCAATGGCAGTTTACCTTCCGATGCGGTTCTCTTCAGCGAGAATATCAGTATCCAGATCAACAGAGCTGCATTACCGAGGTTAAATACCCATACCAGCATCACAATAGTCCATGTAAGAGCATTGGCTTTGATACCGGGGAGCCCCTTAACTACAGAAATGCCGTAGCTGAAGGATTTGTAGATTAAGAACACAGCTGCCACAATGTAGAAGATCTGAATTATCCAGCTGAGCCATGCCTGAACCCTGTACTTGGCAACAGGTGAACCTTCGTATAGATCCTTTTTGTGCCACGGCAAAATAATACCCGCAACTATTGTGCCCAGATAGGTTACCGCAATGACGAGGGTAGCATCAAGAGCGAGCGTCTGGAAGTTGAAAATGTTAAAGGCATAGAGGTACGAAACGAGAAGCGAAGGAATAACCATCAGAAGCAGAGCGTTAATGGGCGTATGAGTTCTCGGTTCAACCTTACTGGCCCATTCAGGAAGCATTCTATCAAAGGAAGCCGCAAATATTACCCTCGTTGAGCTTAAAAATACCGTACCTGACCATCCAAACCACCACAGACTCATAAGCAGGATTACGATAAACTGCAGAACCGGGCTTGTTGACATAAAGGCTGCGAACAGTGCAGGATATGGCCAGAATGGCAGTGGAGGAGCTTCCTTGGTGTATCCCCATGCATAGTTCCAGAATGCGCCGTTTGCCTTGTTGTAGAAATCCCAACCGATGCTCTTTGCAATCAGAGCAAAGAAGATTATAGCAAGGATTGTTGTAACAATTATTGCAGAGGCCATTCCGCGAAGATTCCTCTTGAAATCGCTTGCACCGCTTACCTCACCATACAGAGTTGATCCCCAGTTTGGCCACAGATTAAAGAATACAATCATCGGGATCAGAGCGATGCTTGCTCCCAGAGCAATCTTGCCAAGCGGAGCCGCTACAGTCCCCGCAGCTTCTCCTGCTTTCAGAGTTTCCTTGTAAAGGTCCATTGCCTGAGTTCCAAACATCTTCGGCACAATGCTGTTCAGGTGTTCAACAAAGGTTGGCTGATTTCCAACAAGCAGCATTATAAATACGAGGAGTAGCCCGAGTGCACCACCGAAGAAACAGAATTTCTGCACTCTTGCATACCACTTCATACCAATGGCAATGTAGACAAATACAATTACATTGACAAGGATCATACCAACAAACATTCCTGCATTGGTACCGGTAAACCAGAGAGCAGCACTCTTAGCGCCCAGTATGGCAAGTATAGGTGTGATAAACTCGTAAACGAGCATCTGTCCATAAAGTGGAACCCACAGCCAGAGAATGAACCACCATCCGGTAACGGCCAGAATAAATCCCCAGCCTCTACCCAGAATTCTACTCTGCCATACGTAATCACCTCCAGATCTGGGCATGATAGATATCAGGCTTGCATAGACTATAACCTCAAATACCGTAAATATTGCACTGATAACGATGGCTGTTGCAATATTACCCTCAAAGTAGTAGCAGTAGGAAAATATAAACAAACCAAGGGTTATGAGGTTAATAGAAAAAGTTGCATAGATGAATGCGTCAAATCCCGACCATGCTCGAACAAGACCACTGGCTTTTCGAACAAACAAAGTTTTTTCTTCCGCCATTTTAACCTCCCTTTTGTACGATTTGTTTCAATACTACGCGTTGTAATGTATCTTGATCTAAACCAAAAAATACACTGTTACCCCCCTAATTATCACCTCCTTTTCTAATTATTTTTTAACCTTTTTAACAACCAATTTTAAAGCGGCATTTTAAAACTCACTCATTCATACCACCTTTATTGAGAATATATTTAATCTCTAAAACCTTATCTAATCAAGTAACCCAATTCTAAAATAACTATATAAATATACTATTATACTTTAAATATTTGTATAAAATTATGATTCTTTATTTTAAGTGCCTTACTTAACCCGTTGTTAGAATATAGGTACCAATCTTTCTTGGTTTAAGCTCTATAACAGCTCCCTGCAATACACCCTGTTCGTACATACTACCAGGATTAATGCACAGTGTTCTCCCTATTCTGGTAGAACCCTTTCCCTCATGGACATGGCCGAATAATCCAAGCATTGGTTGATATTTTTCCACAGCCTCTGCTACAGCTTTGCTACCAACAGGAATAAGCGATTGACCGGCGTATTTTGGTTTTAAATCCTCGGTCAATTCTGGAGCTTCATCCAGTCCGCTCCCATAGGGTGGAGCGTGAAAATTGAATATTGCAGTCTGCATATTGTTCACCTTTTTTATCAGCGCCTCTATTCTATCCCGTAGTTTCTCCTCGGGCTCTTCTCTGTGAGTATCCCAGGGGGTTGGATTTGACCAGCCCGTACTGATCATTTCATGATGTTTGTCGAGCT
>JALXDB010000326.1 GCA_026990615.1 Spirochaetota bacterium | reverse complement strand
AGATATTGACCACAAAAAAATAGAAGACCTGAAAAAAAAATATGGGATAAATACCTCTGAAGACCCATCCATAATAAAAGATGGTGGCCTTGTTTTGCTGGCGGTAAAGCCCGGATATATCGAAGATCTGCTCAACTCGATAAAGTCAGTTCTCACCCCTGGCAGACATACAGTTGTATCAATTGCAGCAGGAATTAAAATAGATACAATAGAAAAGGTTATAGGGAGTGATATACCGGTTGCACGCTGCATGCCAAATCTCAACGCCCAGGTGGGCAGAGCAATTACTGCAATTGCATTCAACAATGCAATGGATGATCCTGGTAGAAATCAAGTCAAAGAGGTTATGGGATCAATCGGTGATACCATTGTAATTGAAGAAAACCTCTTTGATGCTGTAACAGGCCTTTCAGGAAGTGGACCGGCCTACGTCTTTCTTTTTATAGAAGCTCTTGCAGACGGCGGGGTCCTCATGGGAATACCAAGGGAAAAGGCGTTAAAACTCGCGGTGGATACAGTTCTGGGTTCTGCAGAGTTTATTAAAAAGAAAAATATCCCTCCATCAATTGCAAGGGAAATGGTCAGCAGTCCCGGAGGCACCACAGTCGAGGGTCTATTTGCGCTCGAGGAGGGTAAATTCAGATATTCTGTGATAAAGGCAGTAAAGATGGCAGCCGAAAAATCCGCTATAATAGGGAAAAATCCACAAAATAAACCATCAAAATGAGACATTTTTGTTACATCGAGCCGGACAACAACATAAATCTCCTTCTAATCATGAAGAACGGTCTACTTTCGGAGCTCAAGTTTTTAAAGGGTAAGGAGGAGCTGGACACAGTAGTACAGGATAATGATTTAGTTGAAGATTGCAATCTTTTTTCCGGTATTGTCGAACAGATAGTAGAATATTTCGAAGGGAAAAGAAAAGGCTTTAATATAGAATATGTTTTAGAAGTGGCTGGCTACAATCTAACCGTACTGAAAAACACCAAAAATATCCCCTACGGGAGGGTGGCTACATACAGGGATCTGTCCCTCATCTGTAAAAGTCCAAAAGCATGGAGAGCTACCGGAAATGCTCTATCTGCCAATCCGCTACCGATTATCATTCCATGCCACAGAGTGATCCGCTCCGACAGAAGAACGGGTAATTTCGGAAGATTCCCTGAAATAAAAAGATACCTTCTCGAACTGGAAGGTGTAAAGTTTACAGACGGGAGGATCGATAAAAGCTATTTTATTTCTCCGGACCAATATTTATTTATGGAAACCGAAAGAATTTCCTGATCACGCTGGTCTCAACCAAAATGCTTTATTTCACCGAGCATCTCTCTTAAAGATATTCCACGATTAGTCCTTCTGTAGATATCTTCTATCAATAAAATTAAGCCCTCTTCATGGATACCGCAAACTTCCTCAATCATCTTCTTTAAACCTTTAACCTCGAGATCTTTGAAAAACTCTTCATCTCTGTAATACATATTACCGTTTTCATCTTTTGCCCTGAAGAAAAATGCAGAGGAAATACCCAGTATTATATGGGCGGGAAATACCCTTTCCTCACCGCACAGTCTCACCGCTCCAACAAGTCTGTCATCGGGTGATAACTTTCGATACAGGTCCCGGCCAACACGGTAAAGAGTATCACCCAGAGCTTTATTTCTAAACCTTTCAAGAAGATCCTCAATATGCTCTTCAATATTTTCCCTGTTAAATTCTTCTGGATATTTTTTGATGAGAGCTTCTCCTGACTCCCACATGGCGTTTCGGGTAGCTCTGTTTACCTCATCATCATCCGCAGCTTCCCATACATACTCGTATCCTTTTTTAAAAGCAAAAGATACGTATGCCAGCACAGCATGACCAAGGTTGTGAATGTACAGTTTTCTCTCTACCCAGGCCTTCATGTTCTCCTTTGCATCTATCTGCGGTATGTCCGGAACACCTCCTTTAAAACCCTTTGCATCCACAATAAGGGTATTGTACGCCTCGGCATAAACAAGGAGCGGGTCTTTTTTGCGTTCGGACTCGCTCATTATAGGAACCATCTTTCCTATTGAGGTCTCAACAAGGCCAACAAGCTCTTCAAAGGGATAATCATCGGGCAAATACTTTTTCAGAGATTCCTTAAAATAGGCGGCTCCATTTTTGATATTTTCACAGATTATTATATCCAGAGGTTTAGAGGGTTGTCTTTTCCATCTTTTTATGAGCCCGGCTGCAATAGGTTTCATTATGTTCGGGAGTGCCGTTTTTCCAACCGCTGTCGCAACCAGATCAGCCTCTGAAATCTCATCTGCGACTCTATCTATATCCCCGGCGTATACTCCCCTGACATTTCTAACATATATTCGTTCGGGATTTTTATCCTTTACCTCAACGATATACTCTCCTCTTTTGCTCAGCTCATCTATTATTCTTTTGTCTATATCTACAAATACAACCTCCCAGCCATTAATTGAAAATATCTGGGCTATAAAGGACCTGCCTATATTCCCCGCTCCAAATTGAACAAGCTTCATTCAACCGCCCTCCAGAGTAGATTTTAACACCAAATAAGAATGCAAGAATGAACTTATTTTAGCCTATCAATTATACACAAAAACTATAAAAAAATACAGAGGGTGAAGCCCCCTTTAAGAGGCATCACCCTCCGCCTGTATATTAAATAAGGAGGAAAGTATAAAGAGGAAAAGGTTCAATTTTATGCCATCTACCCTAGTATTTCCCTTATACTTTTAACTATTTTTTCTGGCCCGGGAAGATTCTCCTTCTCTAAAGGGGCAGCCATCGGAGGTGGTACTTCATGGGCCGACACTAACTTTACAGGTGATTTGAGATAATCGAAAGCCTCCTCCTGTATTTTTCTGATTATATGCTCCCCGAAGCTACCCTTTCCGGGAGCTTGAACGACAACACATGCCCTTCCGGTTTTTTTAACGGACTCCTTCATAATTTCTACATCAAGAGGAACGAGAGTTCTAGGATCTATTACCTCTACTTCAACTCCATCCTCCCTGCTTAAAATTTCAGCAGCTTCAAGACACGCTTTGAGTTCATAAGAATAGGATATTAAGGTTATATCCTTTCCTTCTCTTCTTACAATTCCCTGTCCGAACGGTAAAGTGTACTCCTCTTCAGGGACAACATCCTTTTCCACATAAAGATGCTGATGCTCGATAAACACAACAGGATTATCGTCGCGGATCGCCGTTTTTAATAATCCCTTCACATCATAGGCAGAATAAGGAATAGCAACTTTAAGGCCGGGAAACATAGCAGGAAAGGCCTCAAGGCTCTGGCTGTGCTGACCTGCATAACCCTTGCCCCCGCCGATTGTAGTTCTAATTACCAGAGGTATCTTTGCCTTCCCGCCGAACATATACTTTGTTTTGGCCACCTGGTTCCCAAGCTGATCGCCTGCCATTAACATGAAATCTATATACATTATCTCGGCAACGGGTCTTAAACCTGTCATAGCAGCCCCGAGGGCTGTTCCTATGATAGCTGCTTCGGAAATCGGGGTATTAAAAACCCTGTGTCTTCCAAAAACATCGTACAACCCTACGGTAGCCTGAAATGCCCCACCGTATTCAGCTACATCTTCGCCGTACAGTACAACTCTGTAATCTCTTTCCATCTCTTCCATTAAAGCCTCTATAACAGCATGTCTGTAAAGGATTCTTCCCGAGGAATCTCTTCTGAACTTCTTTGGTTTGGCCCTGAAAAAGTTAACTGTTCTGTACCTGTCCCCTATTCCATCGCTTGTTGTATCCGAAAAAAGCCCCTCATATATCGTTTTAGGATCCGGATCAGTTGCTTTCGCGGCTTCCACTGTAATTTCTTCAATAAGATTAACAACTCTATCCTTATAATCCTCTATCTGAGATTCTGAAAGTATGCTGTTTTCCACAAGCTCCTTTGAAAACAGGTCAATAGGATCGTACTGAAGCCATGCCTGTTCTTCTTCAGCAGTCCTGTATGTCATTCTCTTATCGCTAAGGGAATGGCCAACGTACCTGTAGGTTTTAAACTCCAAAAGGACAGGACCTTTTCCTTTTCTGCATATATCCACCGCTTCCTTTACAGCATCGCGTACAGCAAGAACGTGCATCCCGCTCTCAGTCCTTGCATACATATTTTCTTCATTGTATCCGGCCCCGCGCCTCGAAAGGTGCTCGATGGCGGTAACTTCTCCAAGCTGCTGTCCTGACATACCGTACTGATTATTCTCAAATATATACATAACAGGAAAACCTTTACCAAACTGTGGCATGGAGGCAAAGTTCATTGCCTCGTGAGCAATACCGTTGTTTGCAGCCCCGTCTCCAACCATGCAGGCTACAACTTTTTTGGTGTCAAGAAGAAGAGAACTAAGAGCAGCACCAGTGGCTATTGCCATACTTCCGCCGACAATGGCATTTGCACCAAGATGCCCAGAATCAAAATCCGCAATATGCATACTGCCGCCACGTCCCCTGCAGTAACCCTCCTCCTTCCCTAGAAGCTCGGCCATTGTCCTGAACAGATGAAGCCTTATAGCCCGGTTCAATAGCTCTTCATATTCGGCGCTGCTTGAACTCTCGCCCAGATACTCCAGTAATTCATCTCTGGTCATTCTGTATATTCTATAAAGCACTTTTGATATTGAATGTCCGTGCCCTCTGTGCGTTGATGTTATATAATCATCGGGATCAAGAACGGACATCGTCCCTGCGGCAACCGCTTCCTGCCCTATGGATAGGTGAGTTGCCCCTATAAACTTAAACCCTTCATACGGTACAAACTTCCCACTCTTCAATCTTATAACCATCTCTTCAAAGTACCTTATATAGAGCATGGTTTCGAAGAGCTTTAATGCGTCTTCTTTTGTAAGCTCCCCTTTCAAATGCTCACTTAGATTTGCAGACTTCTGAAAAAGAGGTATGTTTTTAAACTTTATTTCACCCCTTGAAAAATTTGGTAGAACTTCTTTCTCCTTCATTATCC
>JALXDB010000325.1 GCA_026990615.1 Spirochaetota bacterium | reverse complement strand
ATTATACTTCAATACTACTAAAATAGCTCCCTTTTTTTGGACTATTTTTAGAGATACCCTATTGATATTAAATTTTAAAAGGAAGTAACATAAAAAAGGGATAAAATGAACAATTAATTGCCCATTTGAATAAATAACTAGTGGGAACAAATTGACAACCTTTTGGGCTTGATTAAAATTTAATCAGCAAGTTTTAAGTTTTTCAAATAGATGTGGGCGATTAGCTCAGTTGGATAGAGCGTTGGCCTCCGGAGCCAAAGGTCGTGGGTTCGAATCCCGCATCGCCCGCTTTTTAGTTTTTAAAAGATTCTTTTCTTCAGGGTGTATTTTTAAAAAGGGGAGATTATAGGCGGACACAAAAGAATTAAAGAGAGTGAGACGTTTACAGAGGATATTTATCGTTCGCGTTACAAAAAAATTATGCCTTTTTATCAAAAAGCAGACCTATCATCTTCTGTAATTTTTCTGCCAGCTTTCTGATCTCCTCTGGAGGAATCTCTTTTATTACCTTGCCACTATCCTTGTCGAGAATTTTTACATATGTCTCACCAGTTTCTTTATCTCTTGAAAATTTTAGTTCTAGATGATTTATGATATCAAATTCTTTCTTTAGTTCATCCAAAATATCATTTGATATTTTTTGTGTCTTTTCGTCAAAATTAATTTTTTTATTATTTTTGTTTGAATTTATTAAGTAATCAGTGCTATCAGGGGAGCGTATAGATTGTTCAGCCTGTATTTCTTTGTTCTGAGTTTTTAGATCAATAACTTTATAACTGAATTGCTGTCTTACACTTATTTCATTTATCATGGCCTTACTCCTTTAAGGCATTGATGAGAATATGCATCATGTGCCATTTTTTTATTTCTTATCTGTTTAAGATCTTCCATGATCTTATTTTGTTTTTGTTCTGCAAGTGTAGTTATCAACTGTTCTAGTGAAATGAGTGTTTTTAGTGAATCAGCCACCTCAACAGCATTTTCTCTGTTTGGTTTAGAAGAATTCAGTTTTTTCATCAAATTATGTCTTTCTTTTAAAAGGTCACCTAGTTTAATAAGATCGCCACTTTCTAATACGAAAGCGATCTCTTTAAGTACGTACTCTAAGTTTTTACAAATAAAAAGCATCTTTTAGCTACCTCATAAAGCAGCGTGAATCTGTTTAACATTTGAATCAATCTTTTGGGTTGTCGGTTCAACACCGCCTTTGTCACCTTGCTTTACCACCTGACTCCAAGCGTCAATTACTGGCATCAAGGCTCGTTTGACATCTTTAAGCCTTTCTTTGTCATTTTTCAGGTTTGCCATTAGCAATTCTCTTATCACGTAATCATAAAGGAGATACAAGTTTTCCGCTATCTCTCCCCCATCTTTCATGTTAAGGGATGCCTGAAGCTCTCCGACAATGGCTATGGCATGGCTTATCCGTCCACCTTTTGTGGGAATGTCTCCCTCTGACATGGCCCTTTCGGCTTTTTCAATATCCGAAATTAGAGCCTTGAATAGTCTATCAATAATCTTTTCCGGCGAAAGATTCATTAAGTCAGTTTGCTGATATTTAAAATATCCTTTTTTTACATTCAAAGATGAATACATGTATTTATCCTCTGCTTTTTGCTATTTGAGCATTAAGGTTTCTTATGGCAGAAAGCTGCTGTTCTAACTGTCCTGAAGTTTGTTGAAACTGGGCAAGCAGATCTTCAAGGGCATTAAACTGATGTCTCAGGTTTTCCTCTCGTTTAGCAAGTCTGTCATTTATTCGTTCAATCTGATCTTCTATTCTATCGATGGATTTTTGAAGTCCATCGGTCTTTGCTGAAATAATTCCGGTAGAACTTTTTAAATATCCGTCCAAGAAATCATAAAGTTTTACAGCAAGCCCTTCATTATTACTTTCAGTAGATGTAAAAAAGGTAATTACATCATTGGGGTGGTTTTCCAGGGCATCATTCAATTTACTTGTATCAAGGTTTAGATGTCCGTTTTCATCAATACTTATCCCTAATTTGCTTAAGGAATTGACAGATGTGTCAATTTCATTAACAGTGCTATAGAGTATGTTTGAAAGACTCAATCCTATTCTGCTGACGGTACTATCTCCCATAAGGGTTGCACCTTTGTGATTGATAGAATCATATGCTGTTTGTTCTTTCAATGTGTCGATAAGAGAATTATATTTTTCTATGAAATTTTGGAGCTTTTTGGTGAGCCCTCCATATCCCTTAGATGATGTGACAGTTACTGTCTTTGTAGGGTCTGCCGATTTAAGATTTATGGTTATTCCATCAATGAGGTCATCAATTTCATTACCTGAACGCTCAACACTTATTCCATTAATGGAAAGCTTGGAATTTTGCGCTGACTGGGTTTCTGTCAGGGAATGTGTTGCCGGATCTGTATAAAGACTTGAAAGCCCTGAAGTGTCATCATTGTTTCCGTCATCGTCCTGAATGGATAAACTTATTGTATTTGAAGCTCCGGTTTCCTTTGATTGAAGTGTTAGATAATAATTTCCATTGCCATCACTTATAACTGCAGCATTTACTTCTGCATCGGATTCATTAATTGCCTGGGCTATTCCTGCCAGTGTGTTGTTGGAATCATCTATAGAAATATCTACAGAGCTTCCATTTCCCACCTGAATGGTCAGGGTCCCAGTCCCAATTTCCGTGTCTGAACTTGAAAATTCAGCACTTCTGACATGCTGAGCAGTTGCAAGTTGAGATACTACAATGTTGAATGTTCCAGGATTGACATTATCACCTGCAGAAACAGTAAGTATATCTGTATCACTACTTGAAGCAGAGTAAGATATAAAATTATCTGAGTCTTTAAGGGCCTCGACAGCAGATTGGAGATCAGACATGGAACTTTTTACTATGCCAAGGGCTGTAATTTTTGCCTGGTAGTCGGCCTCCTTTTTTTGAAGCTGAACTATTGGACGCCTTTCAAGGTCCATCAATTTTTGAATGATAGAATCTGTATCAAGGCCAGACATTAGGCCGGAAACACCAATCCCCATGTTTATCTCCTTTTATGGATATTATGGAGACGGCCTAGGGCCGTCTCCCAACACTATTTTTTAACCCTGGAGAAGTGTCAATGCCGCCTGTGGGACTGTATTAGCCTGGGCAAGCATTGCTGTTCCAGCCTGCTGCAGTATCTGTGCCTTAGTGAGGTTTGCTGTCTCAGCAGCAAAGTCTGCATCAAGAATACGTGAACGAGAAGCAGAGATATTTTCAGATACATTCATAAGATTTGCAATAGTAGATTCAAGGCGATTTTGAATTGCTCCCAATTTACCTCTTTCAGAATCAATTGTAGAGAGGACCGCATCTACAACCTGTATCGTCGTATTTGCAGCACTGACTGAAGAAATATTTACTGTAGAAAGGGCATCATCTGAAGCAGCACTTGTAAGTGTAGCGGCATCAGCATAACCCATAGCCTGTGCTGTGGCATCATTTCCAGCAGTAATATTACCATTTAATTCAGTAGAAAGCACAATAGCTCCATTATCACCAGCAGCTACAGTTGTTTCACCCTGAGAAAATCCTGTCAAGGTGGCAGCAGCAGCAGTTTTAACGTTTATAGAAATGGACTCGCCAGTTGAATTTGCAAGAATTAAGTACTCTCCACTGGCACCTCCATCTGTACTGCTGGTATTTGCGTGCACCCCAGTTTCAGATTCTTTGGCGTTAATAGCAGTAACCAAATTCTGAATATCAGAATTTGCGTCTCCAGATAGGTCTATGGAACCAATGTCAATTCCATTTATTTGTATGGTACCAGCTGCCATTGTTCCGCCATCGCCTGCACCACCAGTGGCTGCATTTGCAGATACAAGACCATTTCCTAGACTAAAAGCAGTGACTCCAGTCTGTCCACTTATTTTATTAATGGCATTTATTTTTGATAATGTATTGGTATCGGCAGCAACATCATCCAAACCAACACCATTTAATGTTGAAGAGCTAAATGCTCCATGATATGCAGTGTAAATTCTCTGGGCAAAGTCATCCATACTCGTTGACATTTCATTATTAACTGTAGTGTAGGTAGATGTGGAACCTACGGAGCTTGCCCTTAAATCCGAGATACTTAAAGATATGGTCTGATTTACTTGGAATCCAATTTGAAATGTACCCGAAAATGATCCATCAAGTAGATTTTTATTGTTAAATGACGTTTGAACTGCAATTCTATCAAATTCTGAAATAAGCTGCTGAGCTTCGGCATTTAACGACTGGCGATCTGAGGAAGTATTTGTATTATTTAAAGATTGGACTGCCAATTCTCTTATACGCTGGAGAGCATTCGTCATCTCTTGCATTGCACCTTCAGCAGTCTGCGCAAGTGAGATGCCATCATTTGCATTTCTCACTGCCTGATTTAGACCTCTTATCTGTGAGGTCATGCGATCAGAAATAGCAAGACCTGCTGCATCGTCTTTTGCACTATTGATTCTAAGACCTGAAGAAAGTCTCTGAAGTGATCTTTGAAGAAGCCTTCCTGTACCTACTAGGTTTCTCTGGGCATTAAGTGAAGATACATTTGTATTAACAACAATAGCCATATTTTTATCCTCCTTGATTTAATTTTTTGGCTATCCATGCCATGGTTCCCTTTTTACGCTTTATAACATAAGGTTAAATAACTTTTTTTATTCACCTCCCTTCTATCAAGAATTTCTGTTTTATTTTTTTATTCGGCTCTTCAGCGAAAAACTTTAAAAATTATTACTGGCTAGTAACACTATTAAAGGCCAATTCAAAGAAAGGGCAAAAAAATTTTAAGTGGTCCCCCTTTTTAGACAACAGGGGCCTGTCACGACCCGCCAGATTATATACCTTCTTTTTAAAAAGTTCAGGTTTTTGTATCTGCCAATTTTTAAGGGTGAAATGGTACCCAAAATTTAGACAGTTTTTTTGCGGTTTTTTGTTCGCCTTCCTGTTCATCAAGCTGCCTTGGAAAATTCATATACTTCATCAGGAG
>JALXDB010000324.1:958-5098 GCA_026990615.1 Spirochaetota bacterium | reverse complement strand
TACTTTTATGCCATTGATATTGCCCAGGTATTCCATCCTGTGTTCAAGGCCTTTAAAGTTGAAAATAGCTTCCTTTATGCTGTTTTTATCGACGTCTGCTTTTAATCCAACTATGGATGCTGCCATTATATTTAAGAGATTATGTCTGCCCTTTAGTTTAACCTTTTCAATATCAAAAAGCTCTATCTCTCTATGATTCTCTTTGAATATTATGGTTTTCCCGTACAGAAATATTCCAGCATCGATAGGTTTTTTAAATCCAAAAGAGTAGAGCAAAACGCCTCGGTTTGGTCTTACACGATCCCATACCTGGTTATCCCTGTTTATAATAAGAATATCGCCTGGATTCTGGTATCTGTAGATTACGCTCTTGTCGTTGAAGTAGTCCTCGAGTGTTCTGTAGTAGTTTAGGTGATCATTTAAAAAGTTTGTAATAACGGCAAAATGGGGGCTGAAATGTTTGTCTTTTATACCGCCGAGCTGAAAGCTCGACAGCTCGAGAACAACCCAGCTATCCTGTTTTACCTCATCAAGAATATCAAAAACAGATATTGTAATATTTCCGGCTAAAAGAACACTATCGTATCTTTTCTTCAATATTTCGTAGATTAATGTTGATGTTGTTGATTTTCCCCTTGTTCCGGTAACTCCGACTATGTTTCTGGTTTTATGCTGGATCAGATCAATAAATGTTCCAATATCACTGTCAATCCTCTTCCCGAGTTTTTGGGCTTCTTTTAGAAAGGGCGAATCAGGAGGGACACCAGGATTCTTGATTATCAAGTCAGCCCATTTTATGTCTTCGTAACTGTGTTTGCCCAGTGTAAAAGATAAGTCTTTGCTCTTTACAAGTCTTTCGATGCTTGGAGCAAGCTCTTTTCTATTCTTTAAATCGGTGATTCTTACACTGTGCCCGTGCTTGAGGAAGTAGTTTGCAACACCAACACCGCCTCCGTGAAGACCCAGTCCGAAAATCAGAACATTCATGTTTGTTCCCATATTCAGGTATTATAGATTTATTATAAATAAAAAAACCCCCTTCCAATAAAAGGGGGTGTATAGATGATTTTTTGATTAGTACCTTTTATTCATTCTCATCTGGAGCTTTCTCAACTTCTTCAATCTCCTCCTCTCGGCAGCCTTTTTCTTATTTTTCCTCTGTGTTGCCGGTTTCTCGTAATATGCCCTCTTTTTCCACTCTCTCAGGATACCATCGCGTTCGCATTCCCTTTTAAACCTCTTTAGAGCCCTATCTATGCTCTCACCTTCTTCCACTTTTACCATTGCCACTCTTCTCACCCCCTCTCTTTTGCGATTTCAATGGATGCTTTATCCGATATTTTTATGATAATGCCACTTTTAATTTACAATAAACTGATGATTTTGCCAATAAATTGTTTAAAGATTTAAAACTTTACACCTATTTTTTCTCTTACCTCTTCCATCGTCTGAACGGCTATCTTCCGCGCCTGTTCGGCTCCTGAGTACAGAATTTCTCTAACCAGGTTCTCTTTTCCATCAAAGCTCTTCTTCTTTTCTCTGATCGGTGCTATTACCCTATCCATGTTTTCAGCAAGGATTTTTTTACATTCCACACAACCAATTTCGGCGTTTCTGCAACCTTTGTTTACCTTTTCTATCTCTTCTTCAGAAGAAAAATATTTATGAAGTGAATATATATTACACACCTCAGGGTTGCCCGGATCGTTCCTTCTCTTTCTGGCGGGATCAGTTACTGCTATCCTCAATTTATTCCAGATGTCCTCTTTTTCCTCAATTAAAGCTATGTAGTTGTTGAGACTTTTGCTCATCTTTGCATTTCCGTCCAGGCCCTTGATCCTTGGTGCCACCCCCAATAAAGTTTGCGGTTCGGGAAAAGTGTTACCAAACCTTCTATTGAATTTTCTGACGATCTCCCTGGTAAGCTCGAGGTGCTGCTTTTGATCTTCACCCACCGGTATAACTTCGGCTTTGTACAGCAGTATATCGCTTGCCATCAATACCGGGTAGGTTAAAAGTCCAGTATTTATATTTTCAACGTTTTGCTGGCGTTTGTCCTTATACTGGGTCATTCTTTCCAGATCACCTACTGGAGTTATTGTGTTGAGTATCCACTCGAGTTCTGTGTGCTCCGATACCGAAGACTGGACAAATAGGATAACCCTGTCAGGGTCTACTCCCGCAGCCATAAGGATTTTAGCGGATTCTATAATTCTGATAGGGAGTTCTTTTGGGTCATAGGAAACAGTAATAGCATGATAATCTACAATACTGTAAATGCAGTCGTATTCTTCTATCAGGTCAACCCATCTTTTAATTGCACCAAGATAATTCCCTATATGGATGATGCCCGTTGGTTGTATTCCGCTAAAAACCCTTTTTTTCATACGGTCTCCAGAAATAAAATTGGATATTAAGATCTATTTATGCATAAAACTAATGGGTAATTTAAGGAAAAATATTCAAAAGGTCAATTTTCAATTTTCATATCCTGTATGGACTTTATGAAAAATCGTAATTTCGTTCGACCCAAAAGTTAGGAGTAAAAATCTCAATCTATAATCTATTTGAATCTTACCATCGTAATAAACCGTAATAATTGGTTGAGGTAGGGCATGTTTGCAGGTTTTCTGAAATGGCAAATCTATTGCATGTTAAAGCTAAATGCCAAATTTTGTAAAATTGTGATTATGCAGCAGCCTCTTAAATAATATATTGGTATTCTCTGGCGTGAAACATTTTAGATTGCCGCTAAACTTAAGCTATGCCCCGAATTTTTTGCACTGCATTTAATCAGATATAAATCTATGGGTATTTAAAATTGATAAAAAGAAAAGGCAGGATTTGGGGGAATACCTACAGGTAAGTTATACCTGAAAACTCGATTTACGCCTTAATGAAAAAATGAAGTACAGCCCGCATATCAGGAGAAACAGAATCCAGCCGGTTCTTCTTTGAAATCAATCCTTCAGGGATAACATAAATTAGATATTCATGTAGTAAAACTGTCTTTTTACAGTTTAATTCAGTAGAGTTGTAAGCATAAGTAAATAAATTTAAAGGGGCCCTGTTGAGGCCCCTGACAATTACAGCGGTTTCACATGTATCGCCTGCAAACCCTTGTCACTTTTTTTAATTTCAAAAGAAACCTTTTGATCCTGAGAAAGAGTTTTAAATCCATCGACTTCTATCTCTGAAAAATGGACAAAAACATCCTCTCCATTTTCCATGCTGATGAATCCAAAACCCTTCTTCTCATCAAACCACTTAACTTTTCCTTCTGCCATCTCTACTACATCCTCCAAAAATAAAACAAAGATGATTAAATCTAAACCCCCACAATTCTTTTGTCAACAAGTATTTTTTATTCCTGCCCCAAAAAGCAATATTTGCCTTAATATCGATATATAATATTCGTAATATAATATCTTATAAATACGTATTACCGCAAAATTTTTATTTATTTTTAATATTTTCATCAAATATGCTTGACATAAAACCTCTATCTTAATAAAATAATTATGGTATTTAATTTGACTAAAAATAGATGAAAGAGAAGGGGTCATGAAAGATTATACGCAATTTTTTAACAAAGATACTGAAAGTGTTGATAGAGATGTTGCAGAACTGATCAGGTACGAATCATTAAGACAGCATGAGAAAATTATTCTCATCCCGTCCGAGAGTATTGCTCCTCTTCCCGTTAGGATGGCCCTTGCAAGTCCGTTCACAAACATATACGCAGAAGGGTATCCTGCCAGAGACCTGCAGTTGGAAGATGATGAGAGCATACTGGAATACGATAGAATAATTCCATACTACAGGAGATACTCCAACAGGAGGTTTTACAGGGGTTGTGATTACGTTGATTTTATAGAAACCCTCGCTCAGAAAAGGGCGGCTAAACTTTTTGCAACTGATCTGTACAGCGAGAAAGATATATATGCAAATGTTCAGCCTCTGTCAGGGGCAGCTGCAAATACAGCAGTATACGATGCATTTGTTAAACCGGGTGATACAGTCATGGGCATGTCGCTCATGCACGGCGGGCACCTAACTCACGGCAGTGAATTCAATAGGTCCGGAAAAAATTACAGGATTGTGTCCTATGAAGTTGATCCTAAAACAGAAAAACTAAAC
>JALXDB010000324.1:0-948 GCA_026990615.1 Spirochaetota bacterium | reverse complement strand
GTGTAGGAGCCATTCTTTTTGCAGATATTTCCCACCCGGCAGGTCTGGTTGTAGCGGGTGTTTATCCAAATCCCGTTGGGTACGCAGATGTAATTACTTTTACAACGCATAAAACGATGTTTGGACCAAGAGGTGCCGTTATACTTACAACAAATCCTGATTATGCAGAATTGATTGATCAGGCTGTGTTCCCGGGTGAACAGGGAGGTCCGCATGTTAACAAATTTGCTGCGATGGCAGTTGCATTTAAAATTGCCGAAAGCGATGCATTTAAAGAAACCCAGAAAAAGATAGTTGAAAATGCTAAATATCTGGCTTCGAAAATAGAAAAAAACGGAATAAGGTTGGCCTATGGTGGAACTGACACCCACCTGTTTCTGCTTGATTTAAAATCAATTAAATCGTCTGATAGATTTACACTGAAGGGTGAGGTTGCTGTCAGAATCCTCGATTTTTGCGGAATAGTGGCGAACAAGAATACCATACCCGGTGATACTGTTACTGCTGAAGCCACAGGAATCAGAATGGGGACTCCATGGATTACTCAGAGAGGTATCAATAAGGAAGGCCTGGATGGACTTGCCGATATAATATCCTACATTCTAAAAAATATAGAACCTTTCGAATATGCGGGTCTTACCGGGACTCTTCCAAGAGGGAAGATAAGGAGAAAGATTATTACAGAATGCAATAGAAGTATTTTAGAAAACATTATAAATAATCTCGGCTCGGAGTATTCAGATAGCGATAGAAAAAAGACAACAGGTTCATTCATCAAGATTGATCTGCATAAGGACTATGGTGAAAAATCAGTAATTGTTGTTGAGGATGGCAGGTCCCTGCAACTTCTGGAAGAGTCGAGCACCGTTGAAATTTCAACATTGAATGAGGGTGAAGTCAGGGAAACACTGTTTTTCGATGAAGATTATCAGCTTGTTGCTCATACTC
>JALXDB010000323.1 GCA_026990615.1 Spirochaetota bacterium | reverse complement strand
CTTCTTCAAAAATTTCACAGGCTTTACCGAATCCTGCTATGCCGGGTACATTTTCAACGCCGGCTCTCAGGTCAAACTCCTGGTATCCGCCGTCAAGTATCTTTTCGATTTTGACACCATTTCTAATGTACAGGGCACCTACACCCTTCGGCCCGTGTATTTTATCGGAGGCAAATGTTAGCAGATCTATTCCATCTTCGATTACATCTATCGGGACCTGCAAAAAAGAGTATGTTGCATCGGTATGGAAATAAGCACCTTTTTTATGGGCTATTTCAGATAATCGCTTTAAATCCTGCACCGTTCCAACTTCGTGGTTTCCATGTATTATACTTACAAGGAGAGTTTCATCATCTACGATTCTTTCATATGCATCGATATCTATAAAACCTTCTGAATCAACGGGGATAAACTCTACTGGATATCCCCATTTTTTTAACTTTTTTGCAATGTTTAAAACAGAAACATGCTCTATGCTTGAAACAACTATCTTGGTTCGTTTTGTTGACACTGTTGCAAGCAGAACCCCTTTTATGGCAAGGTTGTTTGACTCCGTTTCACCAGAGGTAAAGATAATCTCTTTTGGATTTGCATTTATCCTGCCTGCGATTACCTCTCTGGCATGGTCGACTGCCTCTTTTGCCTTTATCCCCGGCGTATGAGAGAATTGTGAAGATGCTACAGCATAATCCTCTAAATGGTATCTATTCATAACTTCAACAACTCTTTCGTCAACCCGGGTAGTTGCATTGTTGTCGAGATAAACCTCTCTTCTGGTCATTTTTTACTCCTTTTATTTGCTGTTAAGATTGAATCTTTGTTAGATAAACAGTGAGCTTTCGGACTTCAGAGTTTCGCCACAGTACCTGCCCACCGTACCGTATTCACTGACGAGATCCTCCCTCAGGTCCTCCTTCTTTATGCCCATGAGCTGCATTGTCATTGAACATGCAATGATTTTTCCGCCGAGCTCCACAAAGCTTTTTGCCAGTTCATCAATCGTTGCAACATTGTATTTTTTTAATCTCTTTTTGATCATTAATTTTCCGAGGCCGCAGAAGTTCATCCTTGAAAGCTTGGCCTTTTTAAATCCACCTTTTTTAAGGGCCATCAACCCCCAGAATGTAAAGAATAGAGAAACATCTACACCCATGGATAAAAATCCATTTCCAATGATGAAGGCGCTCATAATTTTATCAAAATCACCGCTGTGAACTATAATCGTTATTTTTTTGTTTTTATCTTTTTGGGACAAAGCATTTACCTCCTTATTTTTTATTAGATTAAACGATTTGAAAAATAATGTACCATTGTCCGTTCTCTTTACCCCTGTCAAGTATTTTAAGGTTCATGGCATCGAGTGCCATCGGTATCTCTTCGTATGATTGTTCATGTGTACCTATTACCTTTATTATTTCACCCTGTTTTGCCTTCATTATTGCTTTTCTTGTTTTTATCAGAGGCATAGGGCAGTTATCGTTTATACAATCAACTATGGTAGTTATGTTTTCACTCATCGTTTACTCCTTTTAAAGTAATCTTATTAATATTATAATTATAATATGATTGATCATCAATATATATTTTAAATACGGCTTCTCTGCAAAGTTTAAATCGCTAGAATTAAATTAAGTTTACAGATGGTTTATCTTCAAGTTAAAGTTTAAAAAAGTCAGTCATGGCAGGGTTTTTAAGTTTTGATGGTTAAAGGTAAATTTATTGAGAATTAGGTTAATAGTAAATCGTAGCCCTATTATAGATAGGAGTATTTTATTCGTCTAACTATTAGTTACGGGTTATCATGAAGCCGGTTAGATTTATTGCTGTGACACAGATAAAAAAATTCTGATAACTGTTGGTTTATCTGGTAGTGAGATATAATCCTATAAAAATATTCAACGGAATAGAGCAGTTTATTGATATGTTTATTAATGATGATTCTTTGTGAAAAACCATTTACATAGGGTAGAGGAGTTACAGGAAACTCATCCAGCCTGTTAGCTGCTGCTGAAAAAGTTATTTTCTTAGTTAATGTAGCTTAATCTGAAAGTTTACAGATACAGGAAAAAATGTATGGTTAAATGCCGTTTAATTATGCCAATTTATTATTGGCCGGCCTTTTTATAGGTGTTTTATTTTTATATCCGTGTATATGTAGGTTTTTTCGTATCCTTCAACGAGTTGTGCGGGATATTTAATAGAATCCGGGTTAAGCATAGCTTCGATTACAGGCCTCTTTTTCTCTCCTGAAACTAAAAATAAAATAGATCTGCTCCTGTTGATGATTGGTAGAGTTAGAGTAATGCGTTTTCGTACAGAATAGTTTTCAGGTGCTGTTGTATCAACAACCCATCTTTTTTTCTCTTTTAAAGCCGGACTTCCCGGGAAAAGAGATGCGGTGTGCCCATCTTCTCCAATGCCAAGGATTGTACAGTCGAAACGAAAATCCAGGAATCTGCTGGAATTAAAAAAGGACCTGATGTCATTTTCGTAAAGCAATGCCGATTTTTCCGGCGAAATAGCTTCTGTTGGGATCGGGTGAATGTTTGACCCGGGAATATCTATTTTTGAAATTAACGATTCCTTCACCATTTTATAGTTGCTTTCCTTATGGGTGTGGGGAACAAATCTTTCATCACCCCAGAATAGATGAACCTTTTTCCATTCATCTATTATTGATGCAAGCATTGAATACATGAGTTTTGGGGTATTCCCACCTGCCAGTACAAAGGTAAATAATGGCCTTGTAGATATTGTATTCTCCATTGTATGCTTTACAAGTTCTGCTGCCGATGAGCTTAGAGATTCATAGGATGAAAAAGACTGAACTATGTATTCCGGCTTTATATTTTTATCCATTCTCTTCCGTCCCGTTTTAGAATCTCCTCCGATTTTTCCGGTCCCCAGCTCCCTGCGGGGTAGAATAAAAGGGGGCTTGATTCTTTTCCATCGAGGTCCTTCTCCCATGTTTTAAGGATGGGTGTAAACAGAGACCACGAAACCTCCATATCGTCATCACGTATAAAGAGTGTCTGGTCGCCCAGCATACAGTCAAGCAGAAGCCTTTCGTATGCTTCGGGAAGCTCTCCTTTTACAATGTCGCTGTACTGAAAATCCATCTCAAGTGAATCCATGCAGAGTTTGGGCCCCGGATGCTTTGCAAGAATCCTTAAAGAAATGCCTTCATCTGGCTGGACATGGAACATTAAAACGTTAGGTTCCAGATCATCGGGAGTGAGCGGTTTAAACATCGAGTGTGGTACTCTTTTAAACCTTATAACAATTTTGGAAACTTTCTTTGCCAGCCGTTTTCCAGCTCTCAAATAAAATGGGACACCGTTCCAGCGCCAGTTATCTATCATTATCTTTGCTGCAACAAAAGTTTCTATGTTTGAATCCGGTTTTACCCCCTCTTCTTCACGATAAGCGGGAACTTCTCTTCCATTAATAATCCCCCTGTCGTATTGAGCCCTTATAATATCCTTTTTTATCATTTCTCTATCAAAAGGCCTGATCGCCCTTAAAAGTTTTACCTTTTCATCCCTAACCCTGTCCGCATCAAATGAAATTGGGGGTTCCATTGCTACAAGTGACAGCATCTGAAGCATATGGTTTTGAAACATATCCCTTAACAAGCCTGCTTTTTCATAGTAACCCGCCCTGTGTTCAATTCCTATCGATTCGGCTACCGTAATCTGTATATCTTCTATATAGTTTCTGTTCCATATAGGTTCAAATATCGAGTTTGCGAATCTGAAGAGAAGAATATTCTGAACTGTTTCCTTGCCCAGATAGTGGTCTATTCTGTATATCTGTCTTTCATTGAGAACGTTTTTTAATGTTTTATCCAGCTCCATTGCACTCTGTAGATCATGACCGTACGGTTTCTCCACAACCACCCTGACATTTTCTACAAGTTTCGTATTTTCTTTGGTTAGCTTTGCCAGACCAAGATGAGAGATTATTTTTCTGTAAACGGTTGGGGGAGTGGCAAGATAAAAAACATGGGACATTTTAGTTTTGGCTTTCTTATCGAGGGCCTCCAGTTTCTGTTTCAGCGTTTTATACAGGGAAGGGTCGTCGTAATCGCCGGAGATATAGTGGCATTTTTCCAGGAACAGCTTAACATTGCTGATGTAATCCGACTTATTTTTTTCAATTATGGAGTTCAGCATTTTCTGCCTGAATGATTCATCGTTTAAAGCGCTTCTGGCAGCCCCAATTATATAAAAATTTGATGGAAGAAGGTTTTTCTCAAATAGGCCGAACAGAGAGGGTATTAATTTTCTTGCTGTAAGATCACCTGAAGCTCCGAATATGATAAAACCGGTTGGTTTGGGTATCTCTTCGATGCAGAATGTACCCCTTATCTTTATAAAGTTGGTAATCAGCTCCATAATAAACTCTCCTTCCAGGCTATTCGTTTTTCGTATTAACCAGTTGAATCATATTGAATTATTACTTATCTATGGATTTTTCAGATTTTTTCTTTACAGGATGACCACCGAACTCCTTTCTTAAAGCGGCAAGTACTCTGTCGGAGAAAAGATTGTTGTTTCTGGATTGGAACCGCTTAAAAAGTGCATGGGCAATCGCGGTGGCCGGTACTCCGTACTTTACAGCTTCAAGGACTGTCCACCTTCCTTCGCCTGAATCCTCTACATAACCCTCTATGGATTCAAGTTTTGGATCTTTTGAAAATGCCAGTTCAAGTAGTTCTAATAGCCAGGAGCGTATCACACTTCCCTGATTCCAGAGATGGGCAACCTTTGAATAATCCAGATGTTTGCCGTAAGGGGATGCTTCAAGAAGCTCGAAACCCTCTCCATAGGCCTCCATCACGGCATATTCTATGCCGTTGTGGACCATCTTGACAAAGTGACCCGCTCCTACCGGGCCGCAGTAAAGGTAGCCGTCCTCTGGAGCTAAAGTTTTCAAAATAGGTTCTATGTAATCAAAATCCTTCTTATCTCCTCCTATCATTGAGCAGTATCCAACTTCCAATCCCCATATACCTCCGGATATACCGGCATCCATGTACCGTATTCCGCTGGGTTTCAAATCTTCTGCACGCCTCAGGTCATCAAGATAATAGCTGTTA
>JALXDB010000322.1 GCA_026990615.1 Spirochaetota bacterium | reverse complement strand
ATCGGTTACCGCTTTAATCTTTACTATGCTCAGACCTATTGGGTTAGGTCTCTCCGGGGATCTGCTTGCAAACACCCCAACAGCTCTATCTTTAGTCCATGGAGGACTTACAAGAGGTCTTTTGAACTTTACTGCTCTGTGCATATGGAAAATAACGTATATATACTCAAACTCAGCTAGATTTTTCAATCCCTCTGCATATTTCTTATCTATTACAATTTTAAATTCACCGG
Organism: Spirochaetota bacterium; assembly: GCA_026990615.1. Taxonomy (GTDB): domain Bacteria; phylum Spirochaetota; class B62-G9; order B62-G9; family B62-G9; genus JALXDB01. The sequence continues at coordinate 4,876 of JALXDB010000322.1, read as the reverse complement.
ATTCATTCTCTACAGGTTGATAAGGCGCTTTTTCTCTGTATGGTGTATAAATGATACCGATTGATCTGTATACTATTTCCATTCTTTTATCAGGCTATTTTAATACTATTTCAATATTAGGGGTTTTCTTTCAGTTTCATCAAGCATTTTATAAATAAGATCAATATTATCTTTAATCAACTTCAATGACCCATCAATAGTTTTTACTTTTGGAATAACACACACATACTTTTCAAGCATTCTTTTTATATTGGGACCAAATATACTGCATGCTAAAACATTAACATCTTTTAAAACAGTGGATACTGCTCTGGCCTTTCCCGGATCACCGTCTTTTCTGCTTTCATCCTCATTGTATTTTACGTTTTTCCTTTTTTCTAAAAGTTTATACCCTTCTCTGTCGATTTCATAGATGAAAAAATATTTTGATTGTCCGCAATGATCATCCAATTTCATGCCAATACCATCGTCCGTTCCAACAGCCAGGATCAACTTTCTATCTTGCATATCAACCTCCAGATTGTAATTAAACCATTTCTTATAATGACTACATACCACTATTCAGAGCAGGGCAAAAACAGTTAATTTTTGGTATAATTGTTCTAATCCTTAAGTCTCCTCAAATAAAATTTCTTACCATTATACTCGAGCTCTACAAGCTTTCCATCCCTGACCAGTTTATATACATCATCCCACTTGAAACCGGTTTTTCTAATGTATTCCTCTACAGCATCCTCCCGCATCGGGTGAACGGCAGTAATGCTCAACAGGTCTATTTCAAGATTTCCGGTTGTAGAAAAGGCATTTCCCTCGTAACCAATAAGGAGTTCAGTATTAATTCCGTGTTCACTGAATATATGATATCCAACGTAAAGCTTAAATTCGGATGGTGGCTTTACCCAGTTTTCACTTGGAGGCCTCGTTGGAATAGAGATATAGGCAGTTTTTACGTTTAGCCTTGCTATAAACTCTGCTATCTTTTGAAGTTCCTCCGCACTGTCATTAACATGCCCAACGATCATGGTTTCGGTATTAAGTTCGCCATTAAAACTATTCGAAAACTCTTCGATACCCCTTAATATTTCCTGAAGCCTAAGCTTTCCATGCGGTCTATCGATTCTCTTCCATATATCATCTGATACAGCATCTATCTTGAAGGAGACCCAGTCTGCGTTTTCAAGGTCGTCCCTGACATTCCTATCCCATAATAGTGACGAGTTGGTTATTACCGCTGTTTTGATACCAAAATTCTTTATAGCTTTTAAGTGGCGTCCCAGGTTAATATCAAGAGTTGGTTCTCCATCAGGCACAAAAGTAATATAGTCAATCCTATCGCCAACAGCTTCAATGGCATTCAACTTTTTTTCGACGGCTCTCTTTAAGGTATCGGTTGAGTAATACTCCTCCCTATTAATTTTCATCTTTATTGTTCTTCCAATCTGACAGTAGACACATGCATAAGAACATACCTTAGGAGTAATATTGTTTATTCCCAGGCTTCTTCCAAGCCTTCTTGATGGCACAGGGCCAAATGTTAAAAGTTCTTCTTTAATTTCCATTTCTCACCTTTATCTATCTATTATTAAGGGTAATAGCTCCCTTCGGGCATCTGGCCGCACATTCTCCGCAGCCTATACATTTTGCTTCATCAACTCTGGCTATGCCGTTTACTACCCTTATTGCTCCGGTAGGACATACCCTTTCACAGATTCTGCAACCTATACAGAGAGCTTCATTCACGGATGCTACTAAAGCTCCTTCATGTACTGGCGCTCCTTCCGGAGTTCTAGCTGTTGAAGTCCTAGTATTTTCTACCCCTTCCTGTTCCAATTCTTTGATTCTGTCAAGCACTTCCTGCAATTGCTTTTCTAAAAACCTTGCATATTCTTTTAGCTCCTCCAACCTCAGCTTTGTATTTTCAACTGAACCGGAAGGCCACACATGGCGGTGATTTGTATCTATTTCGGACTCAAATGTGTTACTCTCAAGGTCTTCATTGTCCAGACTGTTCCATCTTCCACGGCCGTACCCCATACCTCTTCCATAGCCCATTCCCATACCCATACCGCGTCCTCTTCCCATTCCTCTTCCATATCCGGGCATTTCTTTCACCTCCAACTTAATAATATATCTAATGATAATGATTTTCATTATCTATATTATAGCCGCAAAGGGAGATCGTCAACAGTTTTAAAATCTTTTGAATCACTTAATTAACTACTGTTAAACTTAATCTTAATTTATAACCCAAAAGCCATCATAATTGATCCAACCACAAGACCGGTAATAAAATTAATGCCTTTTATTACGAAGAAGGATTTTCTCGAATCGGCAAGGAGGGGAAGCATTCCATGCCCATCCTGAACTATAGAGCTTGTAACCAAAATACTGAAGGGTATAATTCCTTTCGAGAAAAGAGTTACAAATATCAGATGGGGCCCCGATTCAGGTATAATCCCAATAAGTGCAGAAATAACAAGAACAACCCACCTGCTCTTTTCAACTACAGATTGAAGGTCAATATTTAAATACTCGTCTAGAAAGTACAGCACAAAAAGCACACCAAACGTCCACATGAATATTCTCGGAACATGCTTTAAAACAACATGTTTCCACAGATGCTCCTCCAGGAAATGGTCAGGTACGGTAACAACAATGAAAAGGGCAACAACTGCCACAAAAAGAATGGTTATTCTTATCCAGTTCCACTGTTCGGGCCCGAATCCCCCAAAAACTATCCCGATAATTATGGCTACAGTAACAACAGATAAGATTCCCCTGGACGAGGTACAGTTTTTCCACTGGGAAACAAAATTATCAAAAGGAAAACATAGGCACATATCATCGCTGTGTATTTCAAATCCCTTCAGTTCGAGTACCTGCCTTCCATGGAGTTTGTTGTATATGGCGTCAGTTATATATCCAACCACTATACCAATAGCGAACAGGATGCCCGTTAAAATAAGAGCCTTTAATGGAAACATGGCAAACATTACGAAGGCCTCATCACCGCTTGTAGCTATCATTGTTGTTACAACCGAACCCACCGTTATCAATCCATGATTATAAAGGGTAACAACGGCAAAAGCTCCAAGACATCCCGGAGTTGCACCAAGAAGCCCTGTTATAAAATATTGAAGCCATCTATTCTTGAGCATATATTTCTGCCAGCCGCCTCTTGTAAGCACGTTTAAGTACTCTATAAGAAGCATCATCGTAAAAACAAAGCTTGTAATCATTACTGAACTCTTAACCACTTCTAGCATATCTATTAACCCCCAATAAAGATGGATACGGGAACCAGAAAAACTATTTTTTACATGCCAAAGTACAATACAAACAAAAACAGCAGATTACTAAAGAATTACATCTATTTTTATTAACAGAATCATTTTGAATTAGATTTAAACACCTCTGTATAAACCTTTTCAATAATGAATATATAAATATTTTCTTATATTTAAAAGATTAATTCATACAATTAAAAAGTTTTATAAAACACGCAGGAGGCAAAATACCAACAAGTTGGATAATTTGTATAAAGAATTTACTACAATTACCGGTATATCAATCGTACTACACTAAATTGCAATTTTAATTGACTCGATGGAATCATCAATACATCAGAAATTACACATTATTGATGGATTAAAACTTGTATAACGCCATTTTACCTTAACTTAGAGTAAATATATACAAATGCTCAAAACTGTTTTCAAATAGGTTACTGATAAAACTTTTATATATTAACCAGGCTGCTCTACTTTCATAAATATTTTCATATGAATATACCCACATTACCAATTTTCAAAAAATAATATGAAAAACAAAACTATTTTATCTAATTTTGCAGTACTGTTCCGATAATATAACTGCGGAGGTGTAGTATGAAACTCAAAGAACTGTTCAGAGAACTCCTGGAAGATTATGGTCTCCTGGCTCTCAAATTTGGAACCGAATATGAAGAGATGAGTTTTGAAGAGATGGAGTATATACTGGAGCTAACCGAAGGGAAAATACCTGTTTATGTAAAGATTGGTGGTGTTGATGCCAGAAACGATATCAACAATCTACTGAGAATAGGCATACACAATTTTATTGCGCCAATGGTTGAATCGCCCTATGCATTAAAAAACTTTATAACTACCCTTAAAGAATTAACAGGAAGTCTGTATCCCGTTTTAAAAAAGGGAGTTAACATAGAAACAATTTATGCGTTCTACAACTTCGATGCAATTATCAAATCAGAGTCCTTTAAAGAACTGGATCAGGTTACCCTTGCAAGATCTGATTTTTCCCGTTCTATAGAAAAAAGACCCGATGATGAAGAGGTCTTTCAGTATATGATAAATATGAGAAACAGACCGGAGATGTCCGAAAAAACAGTTATTGTCGGTGGAACAATAACCCCACGAAACAGTGTAGAGATAGTGAAGAGAATTAAACCCCATCGTATAGATACAAGAATGTTTATTGTAGATGCCACCGATGAATCAATCATAGCTGAGAGTGTTTACAAATGCCTGAACCTGGAAAAGGCCCTATACACGGAGATGAGCAAACTGTTTACATATAGAGAAGGATTTATAGAAACAATATTGAACAGGCTGGATACAAGAATGGCAGATATACCCAAATTAAAACTAAAAAAAGCAGTTTTTCTTTAGTTTTATTTAGCTTTCAATGAGCCTTAGCCATCTACCAACAACAACTTCCATGCTGTAGTTTTTATTTATTATTCTCAAGGCTCTTTCATAGAAACCTTTTAAGCCATCCTCCCCTTTCTGGTTGTACAGCCTGTAAAGTTTATACAGTGTTTCAGAGACATCCTCAAGGTCAGCTCTCCTAATATTTGCCCCCGTATCATCTTCAGGCA
>JALXDB010000321.1 GCA_026990615.1 Spirochaetota bacterium | reverse complement strand
GTTAATATAACTAACTGGGTATCCAGTGTGAAGGGTTCAGTCGAGGTATTAATTAAGGAGGGAGAAAGATGGATCAGAGTATAAATATTTTAATTTATCTTTTAAATTATTTATCCCAAAAAGAAATTTCCTTAGATAAGATTACAATCCAGAAAGGCAACTTTTTCCTAAAAGAGATGGGATTACCGATAAAATTTCGTTTCGAACCTTACAGATATGGGCCTTTTTCAGTTGATCTTGCTATGGTATTGGACGATATGGTTTTCTGGGATGAATTAGACCAGAAAGGATCTCGTTATTACATAAAATCAAAAAAATTAACTTATGATTTACCAGGGAAAATAAAAGAGAAAATCAACATTAAACTTAAGTGTTTGGAGAAGATACTGGGTAATAAATTTGATTTTAATACCCTTGAGTTAGCCAGTACAATTTTATTCGTTATTAGAACTTTAGAAGCAAATAATGAGATAATAAAAATGCAATCTGTTATTAATGAAGTAAAAGAATGGAAAGGCTCAAAATTTTCTGAAGATGAAATTAAATCGATTTATAATAGGATAATAGAGTTAGCTCAAAGAGAAAATTGTCTAACAATTGAGGCACTTAAAAACCAGTATACTGCATCTTATAGTGGAAATAACCCATTACGTTAGGCAGAAAGGAGAGCTTGATACATGAAAAAGCCTACCAAAAAAGAGCAAAAATCAGGGTAACTGCTAAAACCGAGGAGACTGAGGTTTCTCTTAAAGTAAATCCATGGCTCGACGCAGCATAAATTTGAAAGGTTGCTGAAATTGAAAGAAGTAGTACCATGGATACATTTAAAAGAACACCCAGGACTCTATACAAGATTTCCCAGTTTCTCTCTATAGTTGAAGAACAATACGGGAGGATTTGTTATGTTAAAAAAATCAAAGAAAAATAATTTAAAACAGATTCATTTTATTTCTCGGAAAAATGTTTGGGCTATTAAAAAAAGGTACATCTAGAGCCAGTAGGATATATCAAAAAAAAGAAACTGCTATACAGAAAGCCCGGAAGATGCGAAAAGCAGAATATGATATTATTATTCATAAGCGGGATGGTTCTATTCAACAATGGGAAAAGGCAAATAATTAGCATGACTACACAACATAACGATTCGTCAAAAAATGTATTTATAAATTGTCCATTTAATAGTGTTTATGTACCTCTTCTTCGTCCCTTAATCTTCACTATTTCTCTACCTCGGTTATACTCCTAGAACAGCAACAGAGGGATTAGATTCAAGCGTAGTTAGAATAGACAAAGTACGTAAATTAATAGAACAATCTATGTTGAGTGTACATGATCTTTCCCGTATACGTTCCGTTAAAGCAAATGAGTTTTACAGGATGAATATGCCTTTTGAACTTGGTCTTGATATCGGATGTAAATTTTTTAAAGAGGGTTATTACAATAAAAAGAAATGCCTTATTCTGGAAAAGAAAAAATATAGATATCAAAAAGCACTATCAGATATTTCAGGATCAGATATAAAAACCACAATGACAATCCTGAGGAACTGGTATTACAAGTTAGAAACTGGTTTGTTGAGAATGAAATTCAACATGCAGACAGCGGTACGAAAATCTGGGAAGCATTTAATGAATTCATGGCTGATTTTTGTGAGAAAAGACAAGAAGAAGGATTTAGAAATAAGGATTTGGAAATGATGCCAATCCCTGAGTATATTCGTTTTATTCAAGAATGGCTTAAACAAAAGGGTACATAAAAGTCCAACAAATTGTTATTATGTAAAAAATCAATATAAAAATATAATTAAATCGTGAGATAGTTAATAATATGAAATTGGATTGGTCATTTGATATTTATTTAAGCATCTTTAAACTAAGAAGTCTAGTGCGGTATAACCAGCTTAAAATAGCTTTTGAATTTCTATATTCGAATTACAGACCATCGTATCATAGTTTTATTTTATTATGTTGAGTCATCATTTAATACACTTCTGATTTTTTGAGATAATGTAGCAGGCGTAATCGGTTTAGAAATGTAATTAATTCCCTGCTCAAGCACACCATGGTGGACAATTATATTTTCTGTGTATCCTGACATAAAAATCACCTTAATCTCTGGTCTTTCTCTCTTGATTATTTCCGCCAGCTCTCTACCGCTCATACCGGGCATAACAACATCTGTGATCAACAGGTGGACTTTTCCTCTATATTTGTGGAGTACACTAATTGCATCCTTACCAGATGTAGCCAGCAGGCAATTGTATCCCAGAGGCTTTAATGTTTCCACAATAAGCTGGCAAATTGAAGCATTGTCATCAACAATTAGTACTGTTTCGTTCCCCTGTGGGCATACCATGGCTTCAGATTTACTTTCTTTGTCTTCTGCTGTTTTTTTACATAGAGGCAAATATATTTTGAATGTTGTTCCCCTTCCTTTTTCACTGTATGCATAAATATAGCCACCATGTTGCTTAACAATACCGTATACGGTAGCTAAACCAAGCCCCGTCCCTTTGCCCTGCTCCTTAGTTGTAAAAAAAGGATCGAATATTTTTGGCAAAACTTCTTCATCCATCCCCTCTCCGGTATCACTAATAGCTATTAAAACGTATTGTCCCGGTTTTATCTCTTGATGTTTCTCTACATATCGCTGGCCAAGCTGGACCTCCGCAGTTTCAATTATTATTTCGCCACCATCTGGCATAGCATCTCGGGCATTTACTATCAGATTCATAATTACCTGCTCTATTTGGCCTGGGTCTGCCTCAACAAAGCAGTTTTCATTAGATAAATAGGTTGTAATAACTATGTTTTCGCCTACAATTTTGTTTAAAATTTTTAAAAAATTCCGTATAATTGCATTTATAGATATGATTTTCTTCTCCAGAACTTGCTTACGGCTAAAGGCCAGCAATTGCCGTGTAAGTGTAGCAGCTTTACTTCCAGAATCAAGAATACAATTTATCTTTTCATATATTGGATCTTTTGTGGGAATTTCTTTAAGCAGTAGTTCTGAATAACCTATAATTACACTTAGAACATTGTTGAAATCATGTGCTATACCTGCAGCTAGTCGACCAATAGATTCCATCTTCTGGATATGTCGAAGCTGATGTTCAAGTTTAATTTTTTCAGATGTCTCGCATTCCAGTTTCCGATAGGCTTCAATAGCCTTACTGTACATAAAATTAATGGCATCAACCGTACTGGTTAATTCATCGTTTTTTGTGTGTTTATTAATAGGACGATCCAATACAAGCGGTTCTTTCTGTTCTTCAAATGTGATATGCCTAGTGTATTGCTGAATTGTAACTAAGTGCCTGGATACAAGATGCCAGAAGATGTAGATTATGCTGAGAGAAATAAATGACATCAATAAAAGGCTTTGAATAAGAGTTAGTATAATCGATAATTTAGCTTCTTTTATAGCTAGAAGTTTTGATGCTGCTACTGTAAGATGGCCAAGAAAGATATTTTTCTCATCTTTCTTGTGATACAGGGGAATTGTTTTTATTATATCATTTTCAATGTCCAGCTTTCCATGGCTAACAACTATATTTCCGTTTTCATCGGTAATCTGGGCAAACACAATATCGCCATTTACCAGGAACCCTCTAACAGCATGATTCAGTAGGCGAGTGTCAAATATCCATAAACTTTCTTCTATAAAAGATCTGTTAGTTGAGATAATACTATTGAGTTCTTTTTCTAAAAAGGTTACCTTGTGTCGGTATTGTTGACAAGATATTATGAATGAAAGCACCATGGCCATTATTATTCCTATTAGCACTACATAGAATGCAAAACGCCTCCCAATTTTACTCTTTAGCCACTCGGGTTTCACTATTAATTTCATTTTTGATTATAAACATTGCCACTTTGTGACAGATGCACTCCTTCAATAATATGTTGGACGGTACCATCCATCTTCATTTGACGAATGGTTTCGTTGAAATCGTCTATTATGTTGACAAGAGAAGAATCTTTTCTAATGAGAAGACGAAAAGCGATTGTTTTTAATGGATATGGATTGGTTATTATCCTCTTATAACCTTCTGAGAATGAGTTCCCTTCTTTTATCTTCTTTTTAAGAAAGTATGCCCCTGTGAAACTATTTGCTATATAAATATCTACACGTCCCTTGATTAACATATTAAAAGCACTATCCATATCCGGAACCCATATAATATTAAATCCTTTTAAGTTTTCCTCTGTCCATCCCGAGCCGATTGTCTCGACTATTTTAAACGGACGTAATTCTTTTATTGAGCGTATAGACATTATTTCTTTTATATGTGGATTATCTCTGTTAACAAATATGTGCTCACACACAAGAAGAATAGGATCTGAACCTATGCAACGTTTTTTCCTCGCGTCCGTAAGGACCGTAATAGTACCATCCGCTTTACCGTAGACAAGGATTCTTTGTGCACGAACCCAGGGGTAAAGCTCAACTTTAAGGGGAATATTGAGACGATTAAATGCTTCTATCATTATTTCATAAAAAATGCCTGCAGGTTTTCCGTTTGTACCACTATAGATTAATGGCGGATAATCCTCATCGTCTACCCAGTAAAAAGGCTTTATGTCGTCTGCACTGTTATAGTTAGGCACCAAAAATAACACCAGAAGTAAAAAAGTAAATATCTGTATAATAAAACTTTCTCTTAATCTGTTTTCAATTATTTTCATTGATCTTTTTCTCATTGTCTTTTTTATCCCTCCCTACCAGATAAATGCCATCTTCAATATCCAAAAATATACCTGCATTAAATTACGCGTTAGTAATGCTGAAAATTTGTAAAATCAGAAATGGAGATGATAAATAAGGTAGAGACAGAAATCCTTTGAAAAACAATGTCATTTCTTATAGATTTAGACATTTCTCCTCTAATAATAAATAACAATATTATAATCATAATTTATACAATATTTATTGTTAAATAGCCCTACCATCTGCGGATTTACTACATTTAAAAAGACTTACAAAATTCCAATTTACGTAAGTTGCAATAAATTACGGTATATACCAATCATATTTTTTCTATTAAAGTAAACTACCAATCTTAACATAAAAATTTCTAAATAAGTGTGATTTTCAAAAAAATTACAAATAGTATTATGG
>JALXDB010000320.1 GCA_026990615.1 Spirochaetota bacterium | reverse complement strand
GTATCGGGCGTTACAACATCATACCTGCCTTCCATTATATCCTTTAAAACATCCTCAACTTTACCGCTTACACCAACAACAGCCCTTATTCCATGGTTTTTAAAAGCCTCAACTGCCCTTGGCCCCATGCCTCCGGATACAATAAAATCGGCCTTTTTGGAAGCTATAAAATCCGGAACCATTCCGGGACCGTGAGCATTTGCATATGGATTTTCTTCTTCAATAACCGATTTTACCTTACCGTTGTCAATCTCTACGAAAACATAAAAGGGGCATCTACCAAAATGATGGGAAATTTTTGATTTTAAACCGTTTCTTTCATCTGTTGCAAATGCCACTACCATTGCAGGGCCTCCATTTTAATTTAATTTTACTTTTTGTAGATTTAATTTTAATATCATAATACCGATTGTTTTAATTTATTTTAATATTCACTCAAAGGAAAGAGATATGGCTCTAATGATCAGTATTTCAGGAATAAGAGGTATTGTCGGAGAAGACTTAAACCCCCTATCAGTTATGAACTTTACAGATGCTTTCATAAGCTCTATCGACATCAAAAATAAAAAAATAGCTGTAGCCCGCGATTCAAGAAAGAGTGGCAAAATGATTAAATCTGCAGTAACATCTGTGCTAACAGGCCTTGGTTTAAACGTTCTGGACCTGGGAATTGCTCCTACCCCAACATCTTTGTATGCAACAAGGAACTTACAGTGTGATGGCGGAATAATAATCACAGCAAGCCACAACCCAATAGAATGGAATGCTCTAAAGCTGAGCAATAACAGAGGTCTGTTTCTTGACGGGAATACAATTGAGCGAATAAAAAAAAGAGCAAGGGATAACAGCAGAACTATAGAGTGGGTTGATGTCAACAACCTGGGAAAGATTGAAGACAAAAAAAGCTACCCAGAAAAATATATAGACGATATACTGGAGCATTTCAATGTAGAAGCAATAAGAGCGGCAGGATTTAAGATTGTATATGATCCGGTTGGAGGTGCTGCATCCATTCTGGACCGCTATTTTTTCGAAAGATTAAACTGCAATGCTATTCCAATCAACGACAGCATTACCGGAGATTTCCCCAGAGACCCCGAGCCGACACCAAGAAACCTGAGAGACCTTTCAGAAAAGGTAAAAAAACATAATGCCGATATTGGATTTGCCCAGGACCCGGATGCCGACAGGCTTGTTGTGGTGGAGGATGGCGGGGAGGTTTTAAGCGAAGAATTTACTCTTGTGCTTGCGGGAGAATCTTATTTAAGGAAGCAAAAAACTGATATCGCATGCAACCTGTCAACCACAATGCTTATCGATTATCTGGCTGAGAAGTACGGTGTTTCAGTTTCGAGAACCAGAATAGGCGAGGCTTTCGTAACCGAAGAACTTCTTAAAAAAGGATTGGGTTTTGGAGGAGAGGGCAACGGAGGAGTAATTGTACCCTCGATAAATCCTGCCCGGGACAGTTTTGTTGGTATGTCCTTAATACTGGAGCTACTCGCCACCACAGGGCAGAGGCTGTCAGACATAGTAAAGGAATTTCCATCTTTCAGCATGATTAAAGATAAAATTATCCTTGAAAAACCCGTAAGAGATAGAGAACAATTCTACAGTTTAATCAAGGATAAACTATTAAAATATTTTAACAATTATAATATAATTACAATCGATGGAATAAAACTCGAAAGAAAGGATGAGTGGATACACGTTAGACTGTCCAACACCGAACCTCAGATAAGGATAGTCGTAGAAACCGAAGATGAGGTTAGAAGTGCCGAACTGCTTAAGATGATTAAGGACATTTTGGAAAACATAGATTTTTAAATTAGGTAGTTATCCAAGTTTAATTCAAGTTTAATTATGGAGAAATTATTCAATAACAGTGATATTCCTCTTGCCGCAAAGTTGATTCCCTCAGACCTTGATGAGTTTGCCGGACAACTCCATCTTGTTGGTCCAGATTCTGTAATCAGGAAACTAATCGAACAGGACAGATTAATATCATGTGTATTTTACGGTCCGCCAGGGACAGGTAAATCGGCTCTTGCAAGAATTATTGCTAAAAGAACAAAGAGTGATTTTATAAGGCTAAATGCTGTAACGGCAACAATAGATGATATAAGAAAAGCGGTAAAAAGGGCTTATGAAAATCGGAATGTAGGTGTTAAAACAGTTCTTTTTGTAGATGAAATACACAGGTTCAATAAGGCCCAGCAGGATGCACTTCTGCCCCCGTTGGAAGAAGGGATCATCACACTAATCGGAGCTACAACAAAAAATCCTTTTTTTTCATTGACCCCTCCTTTAAGGTCGAGGGTTCTTCTCTTCGAGTTTAAAAAACTATCAGAAGAAGACTTAAAAAAGGTTCTAGAACTTGCAGAGAAAAAGACAGGAATTAAGATAAGCAGCGACGGTAAAAAGTATCTCATCAACATGGTGGACGGTGATGCCCGCAGAATGCTAAACATAATAGATGCTACAGTATCATTGAAGGCAAAAGATATAATCACAAAGGATGATCTAACCAGGGTTATAAAAGAACAGTGGATCCTCTACGACAGAGACGAAGATTACCATTACGATGTAATATCTGCGTTTATTAAATCTATCAGGGGGTCCGATCCGGATGCAGCGCTATACTGGCTTGCTGTAATGCTTGAAGGAGGAGAAGATCCTCTATTTATAGCCAGGAGACTTATAATTCTTGCAAGCGAGGATATAGGTCTGGCAGATTCATTTGCCCTGGTTCTTGCCAACAGTGCCTATGAAGCTGTGGATAATATAGGGATGCCCGAAGCAAGAATAATCCTCGCCCATGCCACCCTTTACCTATCAATACAGCCAAAGAGCAACAGTAGTTATCTGGCGATTGAAAATGCACTATCCTATGTAAAAAACAATCCACTTATGGATGTTCCAACCTATCTAAGGGCATCACATCCTGACAAGAAAAAATACAAATATCCCCATAATTACGGCGGACATTTTGTAAGGCAGAAGTATATGGAAAAAAATATTTCATTTTACACACCAACCGAGATGGGGCGCGAAAAAGAATTAAAAAAAATATACGATAGATTAAAGGAGATAAAAGACGGTGAAAACAACTCCGGGAATGTCAAAAAGTGAGATAAGAAAAATAGCCGAAAACATAAGAAACAGTATTCCAGAAGAGGAAAAGAAGAAGCTGGATGAAAAAATTCGTAATCATCTGTTTGGATGGGATAAGTTTAAAAATGCCAGGCACATCTTCTGTTTTGTAAGTTTTAGAAGCGAAATAGATACAACACCGATTATTAAAAGAGCTTTACAGGAAAATAAATCGGTATCAGTACCAAAAATAGATAGAGCCAGGCATGAGATGAAAGCATATTACATTAAAGACCTCTCAAGAAACTCCCTTAAACCGGGTGAATATGGAATCCTGGAACCCACAGAAAAATGCGAGGAGGCCGATTACAGCACCATTGACCTTATAATAGCACCAGGACTCGCCTTCACATTAAAAGGTGAAAGGCTCGGTTTCGGAGGAGGATATTACGACAGGTTCCTGGCTAAACATAGTGGTATTCCTGTTTGCGCTCTGACATACGACGCCCTGATAACAGATTATTTACCGGTAAAGAAAAATGACATTAATGTCGATTATCTAATAACAGAAAGTGGTATAAAAATTATAAAAAAGGGAAATATTAAATGAATAACACCTTTAAAGTGGTATTCTGGGGTGTGAGGGGAAGCCATCCGGTTCCCGGAAAATCTTCTATTCAATTTGGAGGAAATACAACATCCGTTGAAATAAGAGCAGGCAAAGCAATAATTATTATAGATGCAGGTACCGGCATCATTGAACTCGGAAAAAAGATAATGAAAGATTATTTCTCCAATCCTAATAGGGGCAGTGCTCTGGCAATAAACATACTATTCACCCATCTGCATCACGACCACACACAGGGCCTACCCTTCTTTCAACCGCTTTACCTGGGAAATTCAATAATCACAATGTTTGGTCCCTTAAACTTCGGGGAAGAGCTTAAAGTGGTACTTGAAAGATCAATGACTCCACCCAACTTTCCAATAGATTTCTTTCAAACAAATTCCCTGAAGAAGATTTATACGGTAAAAGAGGATAATATCATTATAATTGACTCCAAAGATTCCAGTGCAAAAGTATACAATAGGTATCATGATAGCATTAATCAGGATGCCGATTCTATAAAAATAGAAGTAATGAATGAATATTCCCATCCTGCAAACGGTGTACTGATATATAAAATTACATATAAAGATAAAATTATTGTATTCTCCACAGATGTTGAGGGTTATCTGTTTGGTAACTCAAAACTGATAAACTTTGCTAAAAATGCAGATCTTTTGATACATGATGCACAGTACACAAAGGATGAATATATCTCTCTCCCAGTTCCCAAGCAGGGATTCGGCCATAGCATTGCCGAAATGGCTATAGAGGTAGCCAGGAAGGCTGAGGTTAAGAACTTGATTCTTACTCACCACGATCCAAACAGGACAGATGGTGAGTTAAAAAAAATGCAGTCAAAATACAGAAGAAGATTTAAGAATCTGACATACGCACGAGAAGGTCTGAGTTTTCAGCTTCTGGATTAAAAAATCTTCAGTTTTAATTTGATGGCTCCGGCAGGACAGATCTCCTGACAGCAGTAGCATCTAATGCAAACCCTGTAATTGCTTGCGACGAAACCATCATCCCTGATCTCCATAGCCTTTGGAACCGCAGGGCAAACTTTATGGCACTCATAGCATTTTATGCATTTTGAATAATCTACAGCCGGATACGGTGTAAGTCTATTTCTGATGAATTCTCTTACCGGCGCTGGAATCAGATTGAGATTTCCTCTGTATCTCGGTAAGGAAAATCTCTTCAATGGAAAATCCACTTTATCGCCAACAATAGTGATATCATCGATGTAACCGAGGCCTGATTCCATACCTTTAATACTGGTTGGTACACTATAGGGATTAATTCCAACCAGTTTTGATGCTACCGAGTCGAGAGCAACAGGATCTGTCGAAAAAAGTAAAATACCAAGATGAACAGGATTGCCCCTCCTTGGACCGTTCCCTTCCATTCCCACGATTCCATCCATAATGTACAATCTCGGTTTTAGCAACATATTAAGATCCACAAGCATCTGAGAGAACTGTTCAAGATCGTTAATCTTAAAATGGAGAGAAGATTTTTCAAGGCCCGGAATGCAGCCAAATTGATTTTTTACAGCTCCTGTAAAAATTGTATACCCGTGAGTTTTTAGCTTAGGCAGGCTTATAATTCCATTAACACCACCAAGCCCCTTTGCTATATTGAAAATTCTATTCTGTCTTGCATGTTTATAGTAGACTCTTACACTATTCTCAAAATCCGCAAGCTCAACTCCAAGTTTATCTGCTATAGTTTCAATCCTGGTCTTTTTAGCGACCAGCCCGACCCTGTGAAATGCAGGAGAATCGCCATAAAACAGTTTAACACCTTTCTCAAGGAGTACCTCCGCAACGGCACCAAACACTGACGGATGAGTTGTAGTTGCATGATCGGGCGAATCAGAGGCCAGCATGTTTGGCTTTAGAACTATTTTTTCACCGGATGAAAATAGTGGATGAGAAGCCTCAATTAATTCAAAGCCCCTTCTCACGCTACTTAACACTTTTTGAAAATCATAGCTGTCGCACCCGACAATTGCAACCTTTGAACCATCCGCATTGCTTTTGATTTCCATTGCCACTTAATAGCCACTCTAAATTTAATTTTTATTTAAAATAATATACCCTCCAGAAATATTGTCCGGATACGGTAAATTTTGGTATTTAATCACAAAAATAGATAAAAAATAACTTTGCAATCCTATAAAAAATTGGTAAAAAACACTTCCCTAACTATAATTATTGTGTAATACTATAATAGTCTCAATTTCATTTAACGAAAGGAATTTTTTTAATGAATGTTGTATTAGTAGAACCAAAACCTTACTTTAACTCCTACTACTTTTGGAGGAAATTGCCACTTTTAGGTAATCTCATTATAGGAACAATACTTGAAAACAGGGGGCACAGGGTAAAAGTTTTCAAGGAAAATATACTACCGGTTTACAATGAGAAGAATGATGAACTTCACCCGGCAATCAAAGAGGCTGATGTTGTCGGTTTTACAGCCATAACGCATACAGCTAAAAGGGCCTATCAGATCGCAGATGCAATAAGGAGGAAATACCCATCAAAAAAGATCATATTTGGCGGAAGCCATGTATCAGCTCTCCCGAATGAAGCACTTCAGCACGGCGATCAGGTGGTAGTAGGAGAAGCCGAATACGTTATAAACGATGTAATTGAGGGTAGTATAAACGAAAAAATAGTGGTAGATCAGAGAAATATAGATATAAATGATATTCCGGTACTGGATCTGACAATGCTACAGGGATTCAGATTCAGAAACGGCAAGATCAACATGAAATTTGCACCTATCATGGCTTCCAGGGGATGTCCATACGATTGCAACTTCTGTTCGGTTACCAGGATGTTCGGAAGACGATACAAAGTTAAAGACCCTGATATGGTCATGGAGGAAGTTCTCAGAAGGTACAGCGAGGGGTTCAGGCATGCATTTTTTTACGACGACAACTTTGCAGCTATTCCATCAAAAACAAAAGTTTTTCTTGAAAAACTTGCAAAAGCTGATCTCAGGTTTACATGGTCCAGCCAGTTCAGGATTGAAGTTGCAAAAGACAGAGAAATGCTTGAACTATTAAAAGCTGCCAAATGCACAACCCTGTTTGTTGGAGTTGAATCAATTAACCCCGAGGCTCTGAAAGACTTCAACAAAAGGGAAAGTGTAGAAGAGGTGAAAAATGGAATAAAAACCCTTCTTGACTGGGGATTTCATGTTCATTCGATGTTCATACTGGGCGCTGACAGCGATACCGTATCCACGATGAAAGAAACCATCAATTTTAGCAAGAAATCAAAAACAAGTACCGCCCAGTTTTCAATACTGTTTCCGATACCCGGCACAAAGCTTTACAACGATCTGACTAAAAACGAAAGAATATTCATCAATGACTGGAACCTCTATGACGGCAGTCATGTTCTGTTTGTTCCAAAAAACGTTACCCCTTCGGAACTTCAAAAGCTCTTCTTCAGGGCTTACAAAAGGTTTTATAATAAAAACCTCCTATATTGGGGAGTATCAAGATTGGGATTCTTTTTATGGAAATTGCACAACAGAAAATATTTAAAGTACATCAAACAGTTTCCCAGAGGCCAATTTAAAGGCAAAATTAAAGAGGTTCGTCCTTTACAGACCATAGAAAACTATGGAAAATAAATTTACGAATCTTTTCTCGGTTTAGAATTATATCTGTCATTATCTCATTTTCTCCAATCATGTTCTGAAGATCAATCACGTTTTCAGCAAACTTTAATGCATACCTCCACCCGTCATATCCGCCTTTTCTGCCCCATATAGCACGGGCTATATCGTGAAAAAATATTCCCTTAGCCAGTCCATTTTTATAAATACTGCTGTACCCTACCCTGTTCCTTCTGAACATCTCATCGGGAGGATCAAGAAAATCGGAGTCGAGAAGCTTGTAATCAACACAGTTTCCTACAATAAGATTTCCCTGTTCCTCGGTCATGTATCTTTTCCACTGCTTCATCATCTTCGTAAACTGCCTGTTGTTCGCTTCATAAAGCATCACAGCATCTATGCTAACCCCTGCATCGAAAAACATAACAGGGTCCTGGCCATGCATACTCCCGTGGCGCCAGCCGAGTGTAAAAACCCAAACAGGTTTTGTAATCCGGGCTTTAAGTATTATGTATTTTACTATCAGAGCAACTCTATGGGCCCTCCACCATCTCCATTTTTTTACAATAACAGGATTATTGTTTACCTCTATTTCTCTGGCAAGCCACTTCATTCTGCTGTTCAGATTCATCTTTTTCCATCCCTGCGGCCTACTGATATTGGATTCTTTAACAAAATCGTTCACAAGTTCGTATCCATCGACACGTCCGGTTCTTATAAAATCAAACCCTATATAGTCGATATATGGATCGTTTTGAAACCTCTTCACCAGCTTCACAATATCCTCTATCCGTTTTTTGGAATTGAGAGATATATGCCTGGAACTGTAAAGTTTTCCACTCTCTTTATCGTATCCAATTCCAGGTCTGTATCTCTTCGGAACTCCCCTTTTTCCCGGTACAAAAAATGATATTACATAGGCTCCAACCTTAATTCCCTCGCTCTTTGCCAAAACCTTCAATGTATCGAGGTTTTCCAGAGGCCCTTTATCCCAGTACGGCGTTTTATCACACGCGACTCTTTTTTTAAAAGATGTTGTTTCACCGGCCAGAATCCACAGCGCATTAGCCCGGAGAAAATTAACCCAGTCAATTATTCCCTCCGGTCCCACTGGCTCTCCCGTTACACCCCTTACATTAACCTTCCGCACGCTCTTATTCATCTCAAGATCGGCAACTGTAAGAGGGGTTTTTAATTTTTCAACTTTCCTTCTTTTTAGATAAAAGGTAATCCCATGTTCGCAGTTTAAGGGATTGTTTTTATAATATACTCTTATACGGTATTCTCCTTCCGGTGCATTCCAAGGAGGCATGTATACCGCGGTATATACAGCCCCATCTTTCAGAAAGGCCTCGTACCTGAGTATGTTTGCCGACAGTGTTTGCGTTCCATCGCCATTTACAACCGAAAGCGCAAGTTTGCCGCTAATTTTAAAGTTAGGATATGCTTTTATCCTCAATATCTCATAGTGATATATCGAAGATTTTGACAATTGGAGCTTTATTGATTCTCCACTATCTGTGTATAATGTGTATACCAAACTGTCATCAAGGTCGGTTATACCGGTATTCTGATTCTCAAATTCTGAAGCAATTTGTCTATCGTTTACTCTACCGTACAAAACCCATGGATAAATCAGGAAAAGTAAAATAATTAAAACCAACTGTGACCTTACAATAAGATAATTCATTTTAATTCCTGGATATTCTAATTATTGTAATTAAAAGATTTATAAACGTCAGTGTGAATGCAATAAGCACTATAAAAACAGCAAGCCTCTGTGATAACTTTCCTTTCACCGATATGATATAGAGTAAAAATATCCCCCCAAAAATAGGAGAAAAAATAAAGAGCAGCGATAACTTCTTTTTCATTTTCTATTGATTTTAGTAATTCACGATATTACTATAATTTACATAAATCAATATAACCCAGCAGGGATAACCAATCATGAAAAACTTTAACAGATCTATATTAAAAATTCAATTTATCTTGATATTAACAGCTATTATCTATTTAATCCAAGTAAATTTATTATCTGCAGATATATTTTTTACAAATGGCGAAACTAAAAGCGTTGTTACTTCCTATTTGACCACAAGATTCTCAAGTTATAGATCCACAAAAGGATTATTCTACAGGATGTTTATTCCAAAATCGATACCCGAAGGACTTGTTACACAGAATATTTACGGTATAAGAAAAACTTTTACTCCCCGTCCCACCAGTATAAAAGAAGTTAAGGATAAATACGGTAATTTGATATACGAATGTACATGGAACAAAGATATAAGAATTGTGCAGATAGATCTTCAATTCAGGGCAAAAATCCACTCCCAATTTACTCAAATAGATAGCAATGCACCGTTCCCGATTGAAACTGATGATGAAACCAAGATATACCTTCAGGGTACTGAGCAGGCACCAAGTAATGAATATTCAATAAATTACATAGCTAGGTCCATCTCTTACAATCTAAAAAGGGAGATTGATGTAATCTACAACATAGCCCTGTGGGTAAATGAAAACATTAAACTTATTAACAGGAAAGATAACAAGAATGATGATTTAAAAGATGATGCAGTTTCTGTTTTACAGAACAGAGCGGGAACAAAAAAGGGGGTATGCAATCTCCTTGTTTCTCTTTACAGGGGTATTGGCATACCTGCAAGGGTTGCCTATGGAGTTTCCTTTCAGAAAGAGATCAGCTATAAGGTCGACGGTTCACGTGTTTACATTCAATCACCGAATAATGAAAGATACTGGGTAGAGGTTTTTTTTCCCGATGCAGGATGGCTGCCTATAGATCCAAATGGACTCTACTTTTCACTGCCCTCGTATATAGTGAAGATTGCGGTTGGCCCGGATGTGCAGTACCTGGATAAAAAGTGGAGCGTTAAAACTGGCGAATTAAAAGAACTGAAAGAGTTTATCTACGACGTTAAGGCTGTCAATTTTAAAATAGTCTATACAGGAGAGAAATTACCGACCGAAAGGGGTCTTATCACTTCATGCCCCGTACCCGGTCTGGTTCTGTCCGAAAATAAGCCAGATCTGGAAATTATTACACGAGATAAACCGCAGGCAGATGAAGAACAGGCGCCAAAGCAGAAAAGAATAAGAATATCTGAAAATCCAAATGCTGACGATAGCCTGTATATAGTAGCAACCGGAAAAAAGATTTATGCGCAGAGATTCTCGGTGAATCAGAGAGTTAAAGTCACAGAAATAAAAATTCCGGCTATCAAATTCTCGGATCAGGGTCGAATATGGATTGAGGTTCTTTCAGACAATAACGGCAAACCCGGCAAAAAGTTATTCAGAACCTACAGCGTTAGTTCAACCAGGGTAAGATTTATGATGATCGAAAATCCATGGATAGGTTTTCCGGTAAGCAAAAAAGCAAAATCCATTCTGGAACCTGGCCACTACTGGTTTACTCTAAGATCCTCGGGATCGTGCATTTTTAACTGGTTCGCATCTGAAGGTGATGTAACAGGTAACTGGAAAGACACTCTGTTTTTAAATACGGCATATAAAAAGCCTAAATGGAACAATATCTTAAACCTTGACCTAAACTATCAAATACTGGGTATAAAATTGGATAATAAACCTGAAAAAAAGCCATCCCAGGAGTCAGGAAAAAAGTAGTTTTACTCTATATCTCTTTCTCATAATACATTTTCCTGAAATCATCAACTTTATCTTCAATAATTGACTCTCTCAGTTTCTTCATAAAATTCATCATATAAAATATATTATGTATGGTTGTCAACCTGTACCCAAGAATTTCTCTTGTGTTAAAAAGGTGTCTTATGTATGCTCTTGAGAAATTTCTGCATGTGTAGCACTGGCATCCTTCCTGAATCGGCCTTTTATCCGCTTTATAACTGCTGTTTTTTATGGATATAGTTCCTCCCGGAACAAGTACAGATGCATTTCTTGCATTCCTTGTAGGCATCACAGAATCGAACATATCAACCCCCCTCAAAACAGTTTCCAGTATATCCCGGGGAGATCCAACTCCCATCAGATAACGGGGGCTATCTTCGGGCAGCAGATCTGCCGTAAAGCCGGTAATTTCATACATGAGCTCTCTCTCCTCACCAACAGAAAGTCCACCAATGGCATATCCATCAAATCCTATTTCTACAATTTGTTCAGCTCCGGCTTTTCTGAGATCCTTATAAACATTGCCCTGAACTATTCCAAAAAGATGAGTATTCGAGGTTGATTTTAACCACTCTTTTTTGGACCTTTCTGCCCAGTCCCGGGTAATTTCAAGAGCCTTTTTTGCTTCGCTGTACTCTGTTAAAGCGGGCGTACAGACATCAAGAGGCATAATAATATCCGCCCCAATGCGTCTCTCTATACGGACCACATCTTCAGGGGTAAGAAAATGTTTCGATCCATCAATATGAGACCTAAACTCAACCCCTTCCGTATTAATTTTTCTAAACTGAGCCAGGCTGAAAATTTGAAATCCTCCGGAGTCGGTTAGAAAAGCCCTATTCCATCCGGTAAAATTGTGAACCCCTCCAAGGGAATCTATTATTTCAACTCCAGGGCGCAGATAAAGATGGTAAGCATTTCCAAGAATAATCCTTACATCCATGCTGTAAAGTTCATCAGGAGAAAGAGTTTTAACAGCGGCGTATGTACCGACTGGCATAAATACCGGCGTTTCTATTTCAATCCCATTAACCTTCAAAACGCCCGCCCTCGCTCCGTAAACACTGTCTTTTTTTATCAATCTGTAGATTATCATCTAAAAATTCCCGCAATAGTGTATTAAATAACTATTCTTCGATATTTTTTCTGACGTTTTTAATAATAAACATCGCATCACCGTAGCTAAAAAACCTGTATTTATTTTCAATTGCATGCCTGTATGCTGCTATAATATTTTGCCTGCCAGCAAAAGCCGAAACAAGCAGTATCAATGTTGAATCGGGCATGTGGAAATTGGTAATTAGCGCATCAACGACCTTGAACCTGTATCCAGGATATATGTACAGATCTGTTTCTCCTTTTACAGGTTTTACAAATCCGGAATTATCGGAAGCCGACTCCAGGGCTCTTACAGATGTTGTACCTACACAGACTATTCTTCTGCCCTCCTTCCTGCAGCGGTTAATAGTCTCTGCAGACTTTTCACTGATCTCGTATCTTTCACTGTGTATCTTATGCTTTCTGTAATCCTCCTCCCTTACCGGTTTGAAAGTGCCCCAATCCACATAGAGGGTAACAGGAACAAATAGAATTCCCCTCTTCTTCAATTCATCTATAATATTCACGGTAAAGTGAAGCCCCGCAGTTGGAGACGCAACCGCCCCGTTTTTTTCTGAGTAGACTGTCTGATACCTTTTATCATCGAGACCTGGTACAGGTTCTCTCTTGATATACTTTGGAAGAGGGACTCTGCCTATATCTCTCAATGTTTCATAATTAACCGGTTCGGAAAATCTAATCCTGCATATGCCGTCCCCTAATCTTTCTAAAACTTCGAGAAATATATCTCTATCCGATTCTATTTTGACCCGTATCCCCCTCTTTGCTCTTTTGTAGGGACTTGTAAGGGCCAGCCACTCGGAGTCATTAATCTTTTGAGTGAGAAGGATTTCGAGTTTGCCTCCTGTATCTATCTTTCTGCCGTAAAGCCTGGCATGGATAACCCTTGCATTATTGTACACAATACAGTCATTGTCTTCAAGGTACCTGCCTATGTTTTTAAAGACATCGTCTACAAGCTTTCCAGTCGAAACGTAGAGGACTAAAAGGCACGATTCTTCCCTCTTCTCGGCCGGATACTGGGCTATCAATTCATCCGGTATGCTGATATTAAAATCCTTCATTGAAAAAGAATCCGAGAAAGAATCTGAAGAAGAGTTTGAGTGCGATACCAGGTTCAAATGCTGACTCCTTAAAGCTTTTATTCGGAAATTTTAAGCCTTGAAAGGTCCTCAATTTTAACATCTCTATAGTAAAATTTCAGGATTCGTTCGTAGTTAAACCCATTTTCAGCCATCTTTTTTGCGCCCCACTGGCTCATACCGACACCGTGTCCGTAACCTCTTCCGTAAAAAACAAAGGTCACGGTTCCTCCACTTTTTATCTTCTTAATCTTATCAATCAGTAAACTTCTCAACTTTTTCGATCCCACGGCAATCCTGAAATCATTCCCCCTGATTAAATAACTATCACCTCCGGCCAGCTCTATTTTAAAGTTCTTAACTCTTCCGGAAGATGTTCTGGATTCTATTAAAATATTACTTATCCCTATGTGATCGTGATTATTGCCACCGGATAGGCTAAATCTATTCAAACTTTCAGCTATTACATCTGAATCAAACGAACACTCCCATCGTTTATCCGGACAATCAAGAGAATACGGGTCGTAAATGGATCTGAGATATGGAAGATCCTTCGAGAAAACATTGCCCGCTGATTCTGTTCTCCCACCCGAGCATGAATGGTATAGGGATAAAATAGGCTTTTCATCGTATACCAAGATTAGGCCTGAAGTATCGTTTACTGCTTCTTCTACCTTTGTATCCCCACTCTTGTAAAGATAAACCTGATGCATCTCCGAAATACCTATATCAAAACTCCTGTCTTTTCTGGTTAACATCCTGTGTACAACAAAGGTTCTTGATACAATAGCCTGAGCTTTTAAAGCCTCAATAGGCCATGAATTGTTCATCTCTGAAGATACAACCCCGCTTACATACCTTTCAAGGGGCAATCTCAGAATAACGGCATTTTTTCCAATGCTGAGCTGGCCTTTAAGCCTAATTCCGTTTACGGTAAAACTCTCATCAGAATAAATAGTAACTGGAAGCAACATCTTATCATCTGCTACAACCGCACTATCTCTATTCAATATTACTTCGAAAGCTCCACTTTTTTTTATTACTCTGCCGGTATTATCTTCATTTAGTGTAAAGTTTTTTCCATCAATTATTAAACTGGATATATTTTTAAATAATAGTACCCTGACGTATATCTTTCCTGCTTTTTTATGCTCGATTTTTTTAGACTCTCCGGGCTTAATACGGGGCTGGAACGAAACACACCCGGTTATAAATATAAGGAGTAGAGGAAAGATTCTTGTTAATATACGAGAAGAAATCATATCCGAGGCAACCCATATTCATCTATTCGTCAAATAGAGTTTTTTCTTCCATATGTTTATCCGCGACACCGAAATATTTATAAGCCCCCTTAGTGGCCACCCTGCCCCTGGGTGTTCTTTTAATAAAACCCAGCTGAATGAGGTAAGGTTCGTATATATCTTCTATTGTCTGATTATCCTCACCGAGGGATACAGCGAGGGTGTCAACCCCAACAGGCCCCCCGTTGTACTTTTCTATTATCGTAAGTATCAATCTTCTATCCATGGGGCCGAGACCTAGATCGTCCAGTTTTAACATTTCAAGACCCGATTTCGCAATATTAAGTGTTATCACACCATCTCCTTCAACCTGGGCAATATCTCTGATTCTCTTCAATATTCTGTTTGCAACTCTGGGTGTACCTCTCGATCTTTCAGCTATCAGGGATGCTGCATCATCGGTTATAGAAACCCCAAGAATTTTCGCAGTTCTCTTTACAATCTCGTAAATCTCATCCCTGCTGTAAAAATCTATTCTTTGAGTTATTCCAAATCTGGCTCTTAGGGGCGAACTCAGCAGTCCGGCTCTTGTCGTTGCCCCTATAAGGGTAAAACGATTGAGATTCAACTTTATCGACTTAGCTCCGGGTCCCTGGCCTATAATTATATCGAGAGTGTAATCCTCAAGAGCCGGGTATAGAATCTCCTCAAGTATTGGTTTTAACCTGTGAATCTCATCAATAAAAAGAACATCCCTGTGATTCAGAGAAGTTAAAATTGCTGCAAGATCCCCGGGCCTTTCTATTGCAGGAGCCGAGGTAGCCTTAAACCTGACTCCAAGCTCGTTTGCAATAATGGAAGCAAGTGTTGTTTTTCCCAATCCGGGTGGACCGTATA
This sequence comes from Spirochaetota bacterium, assembly GCA_026990615.1. Lineage (GTDB taxonomy): Bacteria > Spirochaetota > B62-G9 > B62-G9 > B62-G9 > JALXDB01. Next base: position 1,572 of record JALXDB010000320.1, on the reverse strand, counting down.
AAAGAACATGGTCCAGATTTTCATCCCTTTTCAATGCTGCTTTAATGTATATAGATATCTGCCTTTTAAGTTCTTTCTGACCGATAAAATCTTTTAAACTTTTAGGCCTTAGAGAGTTTTCATCTCTATCCGATTGCTGTTTTTTTGGTGATAGAATTTTTTGCTCGTCCATTCATTTTACCCTGTATTAATAAACCTGCACTTTACTCTATATGCTATTCTATATGGAGGAAATTTCTTTCAAAACTCTCTCTATTATCTCTTCTGCTTTTAATTTCTCAGCACTAATATTGAGCTTTTCCATTGCCCTGTCAATTTCCTGTCTGGTAAAACCGAGATTTTCAAGAGCCTTTACAGCATCTATATATTCCTGATCACCCTGCAACTCTTCTTTCGTTACCTCTCCTATATCAAAGCTCTTTTTTATTCTTTCCTTTAACTCTATAATTATCTGTTCTGCCTTTTTTTTACTTATTCCAACAATTTTATGCAAATACTCCCGATTCTCACCGTAGATAGCCCTTAAAATATTTTCTCCTCTTTCATGATTCAAAATCTTTATTGCCTGTTTCGGACCAATCCCTTTAACTATAAGTAGCAATTTAAAAATTGCAAGATCTGTTCTATTCAAAAAACCGTAAAGCTCCATTCCATCATCTTTGTGAATTAGTTTTGTGTAGAAGGTCACATCTTTTATCTCGTTTTTAATTATGTAGTTCAAATCCTTTTCCGTACAGAAAATTTCGTACCCAATCCCGTTATTATCAACAATGCATATATTTTCATAGTAGTGATTTACTCTTCCCTGAACGTGAGCTATCATCTCTCTTGATTATTTAAAAAGATTGCAAACACTAAAAATTATTTTCATATGTGCATATTTTTATAACATAACGCAACTGCCAGTGCATCGGATACATGGTTGGAGTCTGGAACTTCCTCAAGATTCAAAAGATTTTTAACCATAAGCTGTACCTGGTATTTAGTCGCCTTTCCAAAACCGGTCACAGCTGCTTTTACTTCAAGGGGTGTAAACTTAACAACTTCCACTCCCATGTTATAGGCGGCCAGAGTAACTACCCCTATAGCTTCGCTGACTTCTACAAGTGACTTTAGATTCCTGCTGTAATATATGTTTTCCAGGGCAACGACATCGGGTCTATATAGTTCTATTATTTCCGCTACTTTATCAAAGATCTTTTTAAGCCTGTAACCATGGCTTTCTCTTGGAGTTGTTTTTATTACACCTGCTGACACGACATCGATGTTGCTCTCACTATTAATATCAATAATTCCATAACCCGTACTGGCAACCCCCGGATCTATTCCGATGACTCTTAAACTCATTTTCTATATTAAAGTACTCTGCATATTATTTACTTCTGTCCTATCTTTTCCATTACTTCATCTGGAATATCAAAATTTGCTGCTACCTTCTGTACATCATCGTTGTCTTCCAATTTTTCTAGCAGGGATAAAACCTTCTCGGCTGTTTTTTCATCGAGTTTAACGGTGGTTTTGGGAATTCTCATAACTTCAGACATAAGAACCTCAACTCCCCGTTCCTTGATA